>JAZRYS010000122.1:0-30671 GCA_045600865.1 Candidatus Aphodosoma sp. | reverse complement strand
ATCTGTGTCTCCCGAATTCTCAATCTGTGTCTCCCGAATTCTCAATCTGTGTCTCCCGAATTCTCAATCTGTGTCTCCCGAATTCTCAATCTGTGTCTCCCGAATTCTCAATCTGTGTCTCCTGAATTCTCAATCTGCGTCTCCCGAATTCTCAATCTGTGTCTCCTGAATTCTCAATCTGGGTACAAAGGTACGACATTTATTTCAGATGGCAATCATTTTTATGGTATATTTTTTAATGAGGATTATTGCTTTTGTAGTCAAGAAGTTATATGTGATGTTGGGTATGAAAAATGGCTTGGTTTACCAAAATAAAGCCAAGCCATTTGCTTTTGAAATGAGTAGCGAGGAATTTATTTGTCTTCTTCTTCTGCAGTGCAGACCATTTTCTCTATTGCTTTGAATTCATCGGTCTCTCGAATGTTGTTGAAATCTTCATCACTTTTCAGCGTTTCGCATGTTCCGATACCCTCATCAATTGCGTTCATCAGTTTCTCGATAGCCTCTTCGTTTTTTCCGATGATTGAGTAGAGGCAAGCTGCATTATAGTAGAAGACACCCTTCATTGTCTTGTCTGCCTTTTCAATAAGTTCATCCAGCTGTTTCTGGAAAGCCTCGGCCTCTGCGAATCGTCCCATCTGTGCAAGTGCGAACTGAGAATAGGCGCCTGTGCTCAGTTCCATTTTTTTCTCCGACTCTACTATGCGGTTGTAGATTTCGTTGGCCTTTGCGGTGTCTTTCTTCATCCGCAGATAGGTCTTTGCCATCTGGTACATTGTGCTTGTAGCAGTTGGATCGATGGCAAGCAGCGAGTCGTAACAAGCAATGGCTTTGTCGGCATCTTTCAGTTCTTTGTCGTAGATGCCTGCCATTCTGTAGTAGAGCCATTTTTTGTCGTCCAAATCGTCGATGCCCATTTCAAGTGCCTTTACGTAGGATGCGGCAGCCTCTTCGTATTTTTTCTGTTGTCTCAGCACGTCTCCCCGTGTGCTATGCAATCTATAGTTGTTTTCGTTATCTCTTGCAATAAGGGTATCGAGAGCGACGAGCAGTTTGTCCAGTTCATTATTTGCACTGTAGTGTATGGCGTATTGGTTCCAAATTTTTGTGTCGAGCATGATGTTTCCTGGGTTCATTTCTTTTGCTTTTTGTGCATGTTTCCACATTTCGGTCTCATTGCCGCCACGGATTTCTATCATGCTTGTTGCCCATTCCCAGTATGCAATATCCAAAGAGTCTTCCTGGCCTGCCAGTATCTCTTTTGCATAATGGATGGCATAGTCGTAGTATTTCTCCTGTTCTGAGCAGACTTCGAATATATACATTGGATCTGCCGGCTTGCTGATTTGCATATACATCATATAGTCGTCGATGAATGCCTCGAAATTCTGATTGGCCAATGCGGACAAAGCCCTAAGTCTTCTTGATTCGCCGTGGTAGGTGTTGCGTTGCAGAGATTCCTCCAAAGCCTTTCTTGCTGATTTCATGTCGTCCATTACAGCATAGCAGAATGCTATTCCTGCCATTGCATCGCAGAAGTAGTCATCGTCCTTGCACGCTTTCTTGTAGTCGGCTATAGCTTTCTTATAGTTGTCCAATTCTTTGTAGCATTCACCCCTTTGGTAATATAGGATGTAGAAATTCTTGTCTTTTTTTATACCTTGGCTTGCATACTTGAGCGCATTCTGATAGTCACCGATTTCAGTAAATATTGCAACTAACGCTTTGTAGTATGCACCTATGCGGTAGTAGTCGTCTTTTTTCCAGGATGAGGCTCCTAACGAAAAAAGCATTGCTGCTTCGCCATAGTCCTCCATATATACATTGCATACACCTTTACAATACATTAGGTCAGATGCCAGACCCCATCTCTCCTGTATCTGCTTGCTGAATTCCAATGCAGCCTGAGGATCTGCCTCTGCCATTGTCATCATGCTGTCCAGATACGTGAAATACTTTTTTCTTGACTCATCTGTCTGACCTTTTGCCAGACCAAGTGACATTGCCGTCACTAATACAAGGACCAATAATTTTTTCATGGTACCAGATTGTTTGTTGTTATGTTATTTTGAAATGTTAGTTATCGTTACAACTCAGCAATAAATTTCGCTGTCTCAGCGTCAATGCTTGCTATTTCGCCTTCTGGCTTGTATTCAAAAGGTACGTATTTGTACATTCTATATCTCATTACGCTGCCGTCTTCTGAGACTGCGATATTCATTCTTAGACCGTTGTCGGTGTCGTTCATTGCGTTTCTTAAACCATCTGTATCCCTTGCCTCTATCATTCTGGTGATCTCGGCAATAGATGGATTCTTGAAATATATCTCATAGCCGTTCAGTTTCACGCCATTCATTTTAAGTTGAGGCTTTGAACCGAATATGGCAACAAATGCCATAATTAGCATGATTACGCCTATACATCCAAGACACATTTCACCCCATGCACCTTTGTCGAGATTCAATGTGAACATCAATATTGCTGCTATTGCAGTGATTGCCAAATATATGCAGCCTTTGCAGATGTTTTTTTTGTCTTTTGCTCGTGTAATACCTTCCAATCCCTCCACAAGCGTATCCGGGATATGATTTGTTGTTTTCATATTCTGTAAAAATGTTAGATTAAAAAATAATTGTCAATTCTTAATTCTCAATTGTCAATTATCAGTCTAATCCAGCATCTTACATAATCCGAAAACGTAATATGTTATAACTTTTTTTGCAGAGATGGCCTTGCCTGCCAGTTCGCTTATCAAGAATCTCTTTTTTACTTCTCCTGCAATCTTCTTGCCAATATCGCTGTTACCTCCGACCTCCGACTCGTGCGTTTTCTCGTTCTTGGCATTTGTTGCTCCCTGGAAGCTAATCTCTTGGACAGCCAATCCGAATGCCATCCAGCCGTCACTCTCTATCTTCGACTGCCTTCCATCGTATTCGTTGTCCGCATTGTTCTGACAGTTTATGCTCTTTGTCGCTTGCATCTCCTCTCTGGCCGATGCTATGAGCTCCAGACGTCCAGCAAAAATGCCAGACACAAGCAGTAACAATGCTATCGATACTAAGTTTTTTCTCATTATTGGTTGTCGTCCGTGGTGTATTCTTCCGACTCGTCGTTCTCGGGTATCACCTTCCCTTTCTGTTTTATTTTCCTTTCAATTTTTATGAACTTGAAAAGGGAGTTTATTACTATCACGCAAATTGTGCCGGCAATGGCTTCTCCGATGAATCCAAGTCCAACCAGTGAGCCGATGGCCGATGCACTCCAAAGAGTGGCTGCAGTTGTCATGCCTTTAACTGAGGTTCCTTCTTTGAAAATAACGCCTGCACCAAGAAAACCCATTCCTGTTACAACTTGTCCGATTATTCGTGTTGGGTCTGAGCCATATAGCTGTACGGAGCAAAAGAGGCAGCAGGCCAATGTCACAAGCGATACTGTCCTGATGCCAATATACCGGTGGTGGTATTCCCGCTCAAGCCCCATAAAGAACCCGAGTCCTACGGCAATCAATATTCTCAGATAGATGTTAATCATATTTCATGGTCGCAATAGACACACCTCATCACGCCCTTTTCGTCCATGTAGAAACTCTGTGCCACAGGTTCTTTGGTCGTGATGCAATGTGGGTTTGCGCATTTCTTTCCGGCAGCCTCAACGGTCTTTTTCTCTTCGATGTTGTCTTTCTCGTTATGCCATTGCAGCAAGGTGTAAATCAACGACATGCGGACGAATTTGCCGTTCTCGACTTGACGGAAATAGGCAGCTCTTGGGTCGTTGTCAACACCTTCTGTTATCTCGCCCACACGTGGCAGTGGGTGAAGCACTATCATCTTTTCCTTGCCCAGTTTCATCTTTTCCTTGTCAAGCACGAATGCCAACTTGAGTCTTTCGTACTCAGCCTTGTCCTCAAAACGCTCCTGCTGAACGCGGGTCATATAGAGCACGTCAACCTCTGGCATGGCCTCTTCGATGCTCTGATACTCCACGTATGGAATGCCGCTTGCCTTCATCTCGTCTATCATGTAGCTTGGCAACTGCAACTCTTTTGGGGAAATCAGCACGAACTTAGTGCCATCGTAACGGCTCATTGCCTTGATTAATGAGTGAACCGTACGTCCGTATTTCAGGTCGCCACAAAGACCAATTGTAAGGTGGTCGAAATGTCCGAGTTCGCGCTTGATTGTCAGCATGTCCGTCAGAGTCTGGGTGGGGTGGTTGTGACCGCCGTCACCTGCGTTTATCACGGGCACGCCAGAGAAACGCTTTGCAATCAGTGGCGCTCCCTCTTTTGGGTGACGCATCGCGACAATGTCAGCGAAACAAGATACGACACGGATTGTGTCTGCTATGGTCTCACCCTTGCTCACTGACGATGAGTTTGCGTCAGAGAAACCGAGCACGTTTCCTCCAAGTTCCATCATTGCAGCGGTGAAACTGAGTCGTGTACGTGTGCTTGGCTCATAGAAAAGAGTTGCAAGTTTTTTGCCCTTGCAGACCTCGGCATATTTCTCTCGGTGGGTAATGATGTCCAGTGCCCGCTCCATTATCTGGTCAATCTCTTCGACAGAGAGATTTGTAGGTTCTAATAAGTGTCTCATGTTCAATGATTTTGTTCTGTGAAGAATTTGTGCATATTCGCTTTGCAAAGTAACGAAAAATATTTTAAACGGCCAAATCATTTTTCAGAAAAAATCTCTGGTGTTGTGTAACTGCTTGTATCACACTGCTGTTACGCACTCATCCTCCACTCATCCTCCACATTTTGTGGAGGATGAGTGGAGGATGAGTGCGTGATGAGTGTGTTATGTGTGTTGAATGACAGCAAGATACACTCTGCCTGACAAAAGCAGGATTTGAAGTTGAAAGATGTCAAATAAAAAGTAAAAAGAAAATGCCTAAAAAAATTTGCCAAATTAAAAAAAAGTTGTAACTTTGCAGCCGAAAATATTACGTATTAGATTGGAAAATTATTGAAAGATGGACGAGAACAAACTTAAAGACATAGCGGCATCGTTTGCTTCAGACGGCTGTTCTGACGCTATCTACCCAGCTCATGTTTTCCGTGCTTTGTTGCATAAGGAGATGGGTATGGTGCCCTATATCGAATCAACCTTGAAAAAGGATTACTACTACATCGTGGATTGGGTCGAAATCCAGATGCAGATGGCTCCAAAGGCTTTGCGTCCTCAGCGTTATCTTGAATACAGTTCTGAAACTCAGGAGGTTCTTGGTGAGGCTGAAAACTATAGACGCAAGTTCGGAATGGAGTCTTTGGAGTGTGAATGCATACTTGCGGCATTGGTCACTCCTGGCGTTGGCTTCTCTTTCGACCAGTTGAAGACGCTGCCTCTCTCTGCTGCCGATATATGCAACCAGGCTGGGGCAGGTTCGGCTGCTGCCACTCCTCAGTATGCAGTTGCCACACCTTCTGGAACTGGAGGAACTGATGCTCTGAAAAAGTATTGCGCTGACCGTACTGCCGAAGCGAGGGACGGAAAAATCGCTCCTGTCGTTGGCTTTGACAAAGAAGTCGAGATGATTTATGAGATTCTTGGCCGCAGAATGAAGGCCAATATGCTCATTACTGGTGATGCCGGTGTGGGCAAGACTTCACTTGTCAATGCCTTTGTACGCAACCTGGCGGACAACAAGGTGCCTGCTTTTCTCCAGAACCATCTTGCCTTCGAACTGGATATTACATCGCTCGCCCAGGATTCTCAATACAAGGGTGAGATCGAGGAGCGTGTCAAGAAACTCTTCAACGAGGTGGCTGAACGAGGCAATATCATCCTCATAATCGAGCAGGTTGACAAGTTTTTCGACAAACAGGGACAGCTTTTCGGAGCCTCGCCAATACTTAAACAAGAACTTACGAAGGGCAGGATTTCGATGATATGTACCTCTTCGATAGAGGGTTATACTAAGAATATCGAGACCGACAAGGAGATGCTCAACAAGTTCGAGAAGTTCAATGTTGATGAACCTGATGCGGCACTGACTCTCGACATCTTGCGTGGGGCGATGCCTCCATACTGCGATTTCCATGGCATCACTGCTGATGATACCGTGATGGAGGAATCCGTACGTCTTGCGAAGCGTTACCTCAACGAGCGCTCACTGCCTGATACGGCAATTGACCTCCTGGACCGTTCGATGGCACGTCTCAAGACTCAGAACGACAAGAACAAGGACGAGGCACATAACGAATTGAACTCATCTGACCTCTGTGCCGTCATTGCCGAGAAGACGGGCGTTCCTATGGGAAAAGTCCAGACTCAGGAGCGCGACCGCCTGATGAATGCAGAAGATACTCTCAAACAGCGTGTCGTAGGTCAGGACCATGCAGTCAAGAAGGTGCTGGACGCAATTTTCGAGGCACGTTCGGGACTCCAGAAAAAAGGCCAGCCAATGGGCTCATTCTTCTTCCTTGGCCCTACGGGTACCGGTAAGACAGAACTCTCGAAGGCTCTTGCAGCCTTCCTCTTCAACGACGAATCGGCACTGATACGTTTCGATATGTCGGAGTTCAAGGAGGAACACAGTGTCGCTCTGCTCTATGGAGCGCCTCCGGGATATGTCGGCTACGAAGAGGGCGGCCTTCTGGTCAACAAGATTCGCCAGAACCCATATTCTGTAGTGCTGTTCGACGAGATAGAAAAGGCACACAAGTCGGTATTCGACCTCTTCCTGCAGATTCTTGACGAGGGTAAGCTTCACGACCGTCTTGGCCGTGTGGGTGATTTCTCCAACGCCCTCATCCTCTTTACTTCGAATATCGGCAGCAAGTTTGTCGTAGAGCAGTTCAACAAGGGACTTGTGCCCGAAAACAACGACCTCATGGAAATCATGCAGGATTATTTCCGCCCAGAGTTCCTTGGCCGTCTCTCTGAAATCATTCCATTCTCTCCTATCACAGAGGAGAGCGTGACAGCAATCTTCGACATCCATCTGAAAGGCGTGCTTAAACTCCTTGAGGAGCAGAATATCAAGCTCGTGCTTACGGACGAGGCTCGTCGCAAGATAGCACTCATGGGCTTCAATCCTCAGTATGGTGCACGTCCTGTATTGGGCGTAATCCGCAAGGAGATACGCAATCCTCTTTCCAAGATGATTATCGGCGGAAAGATAAAGTCTGGAGATACCGTAGAGGTGTCTGTGGCAGAAGATAAAATTGATTTTAAAACAACATCTAAATAGTTACCATTATGGCAATGAAAGAAAATTTCATCTCGATGGCACCAGACGAGGAGTCTAACGCCAAAGTGTCACCTATTGACAACAACAAGACCCTGCTCATGGATCAGTTCACTACCGATGTGGAACCAGGAAACCCTGAGTTTGTAGAGGACATCCAGAACATGGACGATGCATTCGCTCGTTTCAAGCCACAGGTGAATGTCACATTCACCGACGCTGAAGGAGGCGCAGTAGAGGAAACTCTGAAATTCAACGAAATGCGCGACTTTTCGGCAGATGGCGGAAAAGGCAAGCTTGTATCAAACTCTGCTTTCCTCTCTGAGGCAAAGAAGAATGTTGACGTTAACGTTAAATTGCGCAAGACAATTGAGCAGAACCGCAAGCTTCGTGACATCATGAATGACAAAGAGTCGAAGGAGGAACTGAAGGAGATGCTTCAGGCACTTCTTGACGAACTTGAATCAAATAAATAACATATAACCATGGCAGAAACAGAACTTCAGAAACAGACTGCACCCGAGGCTGCCGGCCAACAGGCGCAGATGGAGAAAAAAGATATCTCCAATCTCCTTTCGAAATATGGCGGATTCAATGCAGTCCGCAGCATCCTTCCAGATGCAGACAACATGAATCCAGCAAGAAAGGCTCAGCAGGCAATATTCTTGAACGACAAACGTTTCAAGGACAAACGCGATGCCCTTGCAGAAGAACTTCGTGCTTGGATTGAACTTCTTGGTGAAGATCATGACACTATCACTGAATATACTGAATCTTGCAAGCAGAAAGAGGAGAAATACCAGAAATTGCTCAATCAGGGCATTACTGATGCACTCTTTGCAACCAAGGACCTTGAGCGTTCGTACCGTTCGTTGGCAGCATTCTTTGCTACAGCCAACACAGACAAGGTGAAGAACCTTCGTGTCATCAATGTGTATAAGGACGACATCGCAGATCCTGAGTCTGGCTTTGCTGGTGAGGTCGAGAACATTCTCCGTGACGGTTTCGACCGCCTCAGCCTCAAGGACAGTTATTCACTCATGGTTGTCTCTGGCAGCGTGTTCGATAAGGTTTCTCTCCTTCAGTGGGCCAAGATGGCATTCAAATACAAAGTAATGCTCATTACCGACCATGCAGACGAGTTCTCGTTCGATGACCTCTACAACAATACCGAGGGTTATCACGATAGCGACCAGTGTCTCCAGAATGTGGTCATGACAGCCAACTGGATTGTCGGTCGTGATGCTGAGAAACTTTCTGAGGACGAGAAGGACGAGGCAGCATTCTTTATCTACCCATCCGGTGCCCTTGCCGGCAAACTCTATGACGAGTCTGCAAACATGGCCCAGGGTGCAGGTGGCAAGAAATACGGTACCCTTGACGGTGTTAAGGGCGTGCGCAACGACCTCCTGAAATCGCAGATTGCTTCACTTATGGACAACCAGGTGATACCAATGGTATATTCTGAGGGACGTGTGATGGCATTCAACAACACCACATTATATAATGGTGATAACACAGCGATGAAGGAGTATCCTATCGTCCGTGTATTCGACTGGGTGAAGAAGGTACTCATGAACTATGTGCATGAGGTTGCTCTTGAAAACTGGGATCCATACAATTCGCCTAAGAACCTCAAGTCAAAACTTCAGGCATTCCTGAACGACTACAAAGGTTACGGCAATCTCTTCCAGAACTATGAGATTGGTGAGCCAAAACAGGATCCTGTCACTAAACAGATTACATGTGAAATCAGTCTGACACCTTTCTATTCTGCAAAGAACTTTGTCATCAAGGTTGCTGCCGACAAGAAGGACAAGTCTGCTGACGTACAATAAACAATAAGTTTACACATTATTAATTTAATAATATATTGCTATGGCAAAAACTCCAGTTAAAATCGAGATTGACGGTTACAAAGAGCGTGAGGTAATGATGGTTACCTACGAGTTCAATCAGGAAACAGACGTAGAGGGCCAGATGTCTGGTATTCCTCGCGGTGGCCTTATCCGTGTCCGCGTAAAGGCACTCAATGACGGCACACCAGACTTGACAGCATGGATGGTGGAGCGCAACTTGGCAAAGGATGGAACTATCACATTCAATGAGACCAAGACAGGCAAAGTGATGAAAACTATCAAGTTCACCAAAGGCTATTGTGTAGATTATCAAGAGCATTGGGAGGACAAGAAATTCCACTACGAAGAGTTTGTCATCACATGCAAGGAAATCGAGTTCGGGTCAGTCAAATACACTAACGACTGGGCTTAATGTTTAACCAATTTTTAATTGAGATACAATTATGGCAGAGAATGTAACCCCCGTGAAACTTGAAGTGAAAGACTTCGAGGCACGTGAAGTGATAGCAGTGGATTATAAATTCGACCAGGCAGTTGACCTTGAAGGTCAGATAGCAGGTATCCCTCGTGGAGGCCGTATCATGATACGCGTCAAGGCAATGAACGATGGCAACAACCAGTTGTTGCAGTGGATGCTCGCACCAAACGACCCACGCGATTTCAAAATCACATTCATCAGCACTGTTGATGGAGCAACCATGAAGGCCATCGAGGGCAATGGATGCTATTGTGTGAAATATGTTGAAAAGTGGGAAGAAGGCGAAGAACATTTCGAGGAAATCGAAGTCGTTTGCCAGACTTTGAAGAATGGTCCTGTTGAGTTCAACAACCCTTGGAAATAAACCAATTTTCATACGGTATGCCCCTATTATGTAAAGGGGGCATACCTTTATCTATATTTTGATGATATAAATGTTAGCAAGACTCGAATTTGGAGACAATTATACTGGAAAATATGTCTCTCCTTCTTATGGTGTGGTGAGTTATGCCAGTACGATAAGACGTACGCACGACTGCTGCCTGCCGCATGCCTATCCAGTTTGCAGGAGTTTTGAAGTTGTCGTCAATTCACCCGACAAGTCTGACCTCAACATCGTTGAATGGTATATTGAAGGCTGCCAGAAAAGTGGCAGGATACTCTTCTTTTTGGACGGTAATAAGGAGGATAACAGTGCTGAGTATGAATCAGTGGTCTATTTTGAAGACGCATATTGCAGTGCCATATCAGAGCATTATGACATATCGGAAAAATCACTCCGTCAACTGAAACTTACAATTGTTCCTATGAGTCTGAAAGTGTGTGATATTGAGTTCGTACGACCTGAATAATTTTATGCTATGAGTTTCGTTTTGTCAAACCATCAGAAGGCTGTGGTCTTTTCTGGTGACATTCTGGAAGGTGATGGCAAGTTCAGTCAGGACGACAGCCTTGTCGTGCAGAATTTAGATTACAATTTTGAAAGGACATGCAATTCCAATGGAATACCTTTCGGAATTACTGCAAATCCAGTTGTTGAGTTTTCCATCAGGTTTATGGAAGATTGTAAAGTGAAGTCTTTCTTTTCGTTGCTTAATGACAATGATTTGGTTGAATTCTCTTTGGTGTTTGGTGCCACATTCGATGCCAACCGTAAGACTTGTGATTATCAAAACGCCATTGTCTTGAGCGGGTATGTCGTAGAGGTGGACCAGGATTACTCATACAATGAGTCTTCTACTGGAGAATTCCAGCGACTGTTGAAAATAAGGTTCCTGGCTGCGGAAGTGACTTATGCTGGCTCACAGTCCAATAAGACACTTGTCATATCTAATAGAATTTGAAAAGGGTTGTTCTAATAATTGTTGTGTCGCTTGTTGCCATGATGGCAATGTCGCAACAATGGGTGACTTTTGTGATAAGACCGGAAAATGTGATTTTCACTGTTGACGGCACACGCATGGTTATCAGGAATGGTCAGGCAAAGATGCTGCTCACTCCGGGTACCCACCGTTATTCTGCCGAATCGCCATATTTCGAGCCTTTGGCAGATACTTTTGATTTGAAAGATACAGCCCGCTGCGACATTTACGTAGTGATGCAGGCGGCTTATTCATATATTGATGTGGATACACATCATGAAAATGCGGACATATATGTTGACCGCAGGAATATAGGTAAAGGCAGGTCGGTTTCGTGCAGGGTGACTGCTGGAGACCATAGGCTTACTGTCGTTGACGATACGATATGTCTGTTCGATGGGAGAGTTGTGCTCGAAAGGGCAGAGAAGAGACATGTTGATGTCTCTATGTTGAATGTCACACCATTCCGTTGGAATCCGGCCCGATGGCAGATACAGTTGTCTGCCATGACTGAGGATGGGATGCCTCCGGACAGCACCTTGATGGATGAGGCTCATACCCAGATGGAACTTGGGGAGTGTGGCGTGAATGTCATTTGCAATGTTGCAGGTGCTGATATATATATAGATGGGATGTTTGCCGGTACTGCACCGTTGGTGATACATGGTCTGGTGGCGGGCAGGAAATATCTGGTGACTTTGCAGAAAGATGGCTACAGGAATGTCTCGGCGACTTTTTCTGCCGAACCAGATAGTGTGGTTGAAGTTGAATTGAAAATGAAAAAGAAAATATAAACGATATGGCTGATTATTATCCCAAAATCTGGAAGGAGGCTTTGCAGAAATTTTATGACTGTGTGGAGAAGGATTTAGAGGAGATTCGCAAGGAAAAGGCTGAAATCCAGAGAATGAAAGCTGAAGTGGAAAATATGGTCAGTGGACAGTATATTTGCGACAGCAAGAGAATAGTGCTTTCTGCACCTGAAATCATCATAGGCAATGTTGATTATGACGGAATGCTGAAAGGCGATTCTCCTTTCTCTCGTGTCATCATACGTTCCAATGATATCAATATCGATGGCGCAAGTCCTACAGGCTCGACATTTGGTGGCTCTATTACCCAAAAGGCATCGGTCATATCAACCATTGCTGTTGACCCAGGTGCCGATGGGTTGGAAAATGTTGTCGGTGAACGCTCGGCAATCATTCAGCAGGCTCGCAGCATCAGTATCAATGCAAATGACGCTGAAGGTGTGTTTGCGTCGATACCTCCTGTGCCGACTGATGGAATCGTGGTTAATTCTGATACGAGGATTGATATAAGTGCGACACCGTCAAACGAAGGCCAGACCAGCATTGTGGAGAATGCCAAGAAAGGTCTTGAAAGTGCCAAGAGTACGTTGAAAAGTTCTGCTGAAACGAAGAAGAAGGAGGTCGAGAAACTGCTGGATGATATGGAAGAATGTCTGAAAGATCAGGAGGGACTGACAGACGACGAGTTTACATGTGCCACCAGCATCAGCACAATATATGACCTGAGCAAACAGTTTGAATCGCTCAAGAGGGCGATGGGACCTGCCGTTGCCGAGTACATGTCGCTGGTTTCTCGTCTTGCAGAGGTGAACCGTCAGGTGAAGGCATTTGACGAAGCAAAGAACAAACTGAGTTCAGCAAAAGGCGATTTCAAGACAAAAAGCAATGGTGCGGTGGTCTCAATCAACGGAGAGTCAATCAACCTTCTCTCGATTGACGGAGATGGCAATCTGCGTACCAATCCTGGCGCTTCCATAAACATGCAGGCTCAGAGCGTGAATATAACTTCGCATGATGTGAAAGGTGCGTTGATGGAGAAAGGTGAGATGAACATAAATACCAAGACAATCAATATCTCGACAGCCGACACAAAGGCCAAAGACGATAAAAACTGGGAGAACCCTGCCGTTGGCGACATCAATGTCGTATCAAAGAACATCAGTGTCGCTGCTGTTGATTATGAGACAAAAGACTCGAAGCAGGAACTCAAGGAACAGACCAAGGACGGAAAGGTTTCGCTCAGGGTCGAGAATGTCGAGATCGTTTCTGCCGACAAGGAGGGCAAGTCGAACGGCACCTTCACCGTCAATGCAAAGACTGTGGAACTCAAGTCGATGGATGTTGACAAGGAAAAACTTACCGACAAACAGCTTGCCGAAGGCAGTACAATGGTATTGCTCAGCGAGAAGATGTGGGAAGGCAGCAAGGACGACAAGAACAAGAGCAAGCAGTTGCAGATTGCCAGCGATAAGGTGGCTGTCATTGCCAAGACAACGGCAGAGGTGCAGCAGGATAAAGCCGTTGTCCAGCTGGATGGAGGCAATCTCTCTGCCGGTGGTTCCAAGACGGCTCTGTTTGGCGACCTTACCGTCAATGCCAAGAGCGAATTCAAGGGCGATGTCAAGGCCGGCAAGGCAACCATTGACAACATCGAGGCTAAGTCCTCATTCAAGTCAACCAATATCTCTGATGGCATAGCCGTGCCGGCACCACCACCAAGTGCTACGCTATCGGCAAAACTTAAGGAAGAGGAAGCACCTAAGAAACAGAGCTAAACAGAGTTAAACCATGGGAAAGTTCGTGACAAACGGAGCATTGCTCCAATGCTCGATGGGCGCAGCACCTGTGCCTTTGACTGTGGTTGGCATGAGGCCAATGTGCCAGAATATGCCAATGGCAAACATAATGGATTTCGCTCCAATGGTCAACATAAAGCCTTTCGGGGTTTGCCGTTCGATGGCAAATCCCACGGTGGCATCTGCAACGGCTGCCGCTATGGGTGTACTTACGCCAATGCCTTGTATCCCAGTGATTACAGGCCCATGGTCACCCGGAGGGCAGGTCAAGGTTTGTATGTTGCCTGCGCTTTTGGACAATTGCAAGTGTATGTGTGCTTACGGTGGAAACATATCTATCAACTTTCCCGGAAATGCCGCCATGGCAACGGGAAAATAATAACTAAATTACAATAATGACATGAAACGATCTACAACAGCAATTCTCGGAGAATATACAAATGTGCTGAGTGGTCACGTGGCACTCTTTTCGTACAGATTGGCAAACTTGTGCGTCAAGGCAACTCCACTCTCTATTCTTGGCGTTACCGTGGATGATGATGGGCTGATGCGGAACATAGAGGATGTGGCTCTGGTTGGTAAAGGCGAAGATGACTTCACTATGAATGTATATCCTAAGGATGAAAAGAATATATTGCTCATTGGCAAGGGTATAGCTGAGGAGCATATCGAGTTCCGTCAAGACATGGAGACTATGAAACTCGAAAACGGTATGGAGATAAGGTACATCAAACTAACCATGCCGGAGGTTAACGAGGATCGTAAAAAAACAATGACTGATGCAATTAAGACGCTTCACGATACTTGTGTGGCAAAACTCAAGGCTGGCAATGCTTTCTATATGGGAAAACTGACAATTGATCAGGTTGGTGCCAGCAAAGAGGATGTCGAAGAGGCAAAGAAACAGTTTGACGACACCACAGAAACGTATAACAAGTCTTGTGAGGACATATTGGCTGAAAAGACTAAGGAGATAGATGATGCATTTCAGGCTTATTTGGAGAAAAAACTGAAGAAAGAAGAGGAAAAAGCCGAGACAGATGCTGCCGTGGGTAAAGAAGCAATGAATAACCTTAAACTGTAATATAGATTATGGCAACGTTTAAACTGACTGTTTGCAAAATTAAATTTTATAATAATAGTGCTGTTGATGCTGAATTTTCCGATTATACCAAATCTTCATTTAATCTGATAACTGGGAAAGAAAAGAAAACCGATAATACTATTGCCTATTCCTCAGTTGCAGTTGATGGAACTCTGGTCAGTTTGGATGTCCATAAGAGGATTGGCAGGCATAACAATATAAAAGTCCGTCTTAAACTAATAAAAGATGCTAAGGGTACTGGTACGTTAAATGTGACTTTGCTGAAGAAAGTATTTCTCAAACGTGAGGTGAAACTGACGGTGAATGAAAGTTTGAATATGCAGAAGTACTATGTCTTTGGTGTCAGTCCATTGTATCAGAATGAAAATAACAGTATTGTTTATTATGTAGATCTTGACATTTACAGTTGGGACAGGTTGATGGACATTAAGAAATACAGCAAGTCGTACATTGCAAAGAAATTGTCTGGAATTCTGGATGATTTTAAGGCTGGATATGCGAATGCTCCTACTGACGGATTCAAAACCTCTGACATGAGAACGCTGGTGGGTAACAAGAAGATAAAAGACAATCCGCTTACATATGAACCGGAAGAACTTACATTCTCGTTTTTGGAGCAATGTGACGAGACAGAGTATGATTTCATTTTGAGAACTGCAAACAGATGCGGAGAGTTTTTCTATTTTGAGAACGACACATTGAACCTTGGACTGACGCGAATTACTCAACAAGTTAAAGATAAAACGGAAGAAGTCGTAACCTCAATAACTGATCATTCATCGATAGAGCCACTCTCCTGTGAAAATTATGGAGAAGATGAGTTGAAAACTTTCGCTGACGAATTTGTCGATGAAAAACCTTCGTTATGTAAACCTGCTTGTGATGATAAATTTATCTTTGGTACTCCTAAAACTGCATCAAGTGATTCTGCTGACGGTTGGATGGGATTGAATCCACCTGCGTGGTCAAGATATTTGTCCAGGACTTTTCAATACGATAACATAATGTCTTGGAGTATAGATACTGCCGCATCTGAGATTTCTGCTAAGAGCACTGCTGAAGCTATGAGCAAAAGTTTCAATACAGCAGTGTCAAGTTTTAATGTCGCTTATACGCCAGATGAATCATTCTTCAGTAATGTCAGAAAAGCAGAATGTATAGTAGCCAACAACCAGTACCGCATAACTTTCGATGGCATGCAGAAGAGTATTAAACTCGGAGATCTGGTAGAGTGTAAAAGTATAGATGAAAGTGGGAAATTTGTGGTGGTGGATGTCCATTCGATATGTGAATTTATTTCTAAAGACGACGGAAAGGGTAAGATTACTACGGATACTGTGCAAAAGATGGAGGTGACTGTCGTTCCTGTATTTAAGGATGAAAAGAATATCGAGTATTGTTATCCATTGCCAATGGATGCAAGTCAGGATTATGCAGTGCGTCCAGAAGCCCGTGTCGTACCAAAATCAGATACACGTTGTGATTCACCTCTTCGATTGAGAACAGCGACAGTTATAAATAGGGAAGATCCATTCAGACTGAACCGTGTGAGAGTGAAATATGATGATGGTAATAATAGTTCCTCAGATGAATGGATAACTGTATTGACTCCTTTTGCATCTGGTGAAAAAGGAATCTCGTGCAAACTGCTAAATGGTGACAAAGTGTTGGTATTGCAAAATATTGAATGTGAAGGGAAGGTTAAATCTTTTGTGATAGGCTCATATTTCGATGAAGGACACACACCACCATACGGGCAGCGAAAATTCACGACAATAATCCGTTCGAAAAACGGGCAGTACATTGGGTTTGAGGAAAGCAGTAACATAGGTGGCGTAATAACAAGTTTTTTCCCTGGAGTGGGACTTTTGAAAAGCATTTTTCCTCCTTTGTCTGCAAAACTGACAAGGAAGACCGAGGATGAAGATGAACTATTGGCATTAGGTGGAATCGAGATTTCTGATAATTACGGACTATTCACCATCGGTGCATCGTCAACCAGCAGGAAAGTTACAATATCGTCACCTTTCGGAACTGTCGGTATTGACGCAGCAATGGGTATTACAATCTCTGCTCCGAACGGTAATGTCAAGATTGTAGGTAAGAATGTTGATATTGTGGCAGGAAACAACTTGACTTTGAAATCAGGTGCCAATATTGATTCTGGCTTGCTGACCACGAGAAGTCTAACTGCTGATGGATTACTGTCTGAACTAAATACACTGGTAGATACCGTTAAAGGATTGTTTGATGTTCCTGCTTTGAGATTTGTTGTTGAATTGTTGTTCAAACCAGTGGCAGGTACTTTGAAAGTTCATTCAGGCAGATATCTCATGGTTGAAGCAGGTAATAATGAGGCATCTCTGCCGAAAGGAATGTTTAATAAAATTATTGATAAACGCCAAAGGGATTTTTTTGATGGAAATGGTAATCTTGGAGCTGTCATGACTATAGCTGATAACATTAATAAATGGATTGCCTGTTTCAAAAAGTACGTAAATACTTGTTTCGATGCGTATAAGAGTGCTTCAGAAATGCGAGCAAGTTTATTGTCCGATATTTTAAAGGGATATTATGAAAAGGATAAAGACGTGAATATTAAAGCTGCTGATGCTAACAGTATAATAGATGATTGGATTACGGGTGCTGCAGATTTGAACAAAGACGGTGTTGAGGCTAAACTTCAGGCCAAACCAGGGGGTAATAACAACGTCGATCCAGATCATGCTAAAATTATAACTGCTGTTAATTCGCTTAGGACGTCATATAAAGATATGTGGGAAAATAATGATTTTAAAAAAGATTGTTTTAATGATTTGGCGATAAATAAAGATAGCTTATTCGGTAAAGCTAAGAATATAAGAATTGGAGGCCCGACAAATGATGCTAAGCTTTTTAAAAATACAACTGCAGAGGCTATAAAAAGAGACATGTTTAACTCAGGTGACGAAATAAAGACACAGTTACGTTTTGGTGTTGTGGAAATAATTGGGACTTGGTTTAGTTATACTGGGACTGTTAATCAAGACGATCAAGTATGGAATAATTTGATTGATGGTATAAAACCCAAAAATGAAGACTACATAAAGACAGGGTTAGCTAACTTTGGCATTGATATATTAGAAAACCTAATTCCAATTGAGTCGCTTAATACTTTTTGTTGGAGTAACGAAGCAAAAGGAAAGATTCTGATGTCTCAGGATAAAGGTTCGACATTGTCCATCAAAGGCCAGGCTATCCAAGAAGACATTACTGGTTATACGATAGTCAAAGAAGCGATGAGAAATGCAACATTATGATACACAAAGCTTGTGTCTTGTAGTTGTCGGTTGTGGTGCCTTGGGAAACGAGGTGCTGAAGAATTTGGCACTTACAGGTGTTGGAAGACTGATAATTGTTGATTTTGACTATGTGGAGGAAGTGAACCTTGACCGTTCAGTGTTGTTCAGACGTGAAGATGTGGGAAGACCAAAGGTGGAAGCAGCACGTGACGGGATAAGAAGGCTGAACCCTGATGTGGAGGTCATTGCAATAAATGGCGACATTGCATACGATGTGGGCATCGGGTTGCTGAGAGAGGCAGATGCCATAATAGGCTGTGTAGATAGCCGTTGGGCGAGATATTGCATAAACCGCCTTGCCTTCAGGGCCGGGCGACAGTGGATTGACGGTGGAATATTCGGGCTCACAGGCACTGCAAGGGTGTTTGCGCCAGGGAAAAACTGCTATGCCTGTTCTCTGACTACAGACGAGCTGAACGAGTTGAGACGCAGGATGCCTTGCTCTGGAATGATAAGGCGGGCTATCGAGTCTGGCCATGCCCCTACCACTGCAATAGTGGCTTCCGTGATTGGGGCAATCGAGGCTCAGGAGGCTCTCAAGATTGCCTCTGGCAAGGAATCATCACTCGAAGGACGCATGGCGGTTTATGAAGGTGAGGGGATGAACATGAGGGTTGTGCGTTTTGAGGCATACGATGATGATTGCCCATGTCACGAAGAGTGGAGCCCTGTGACAGAAACAGACATTACAACAGATATGACCGTTCGTCAGATGCTTGAAAGAGTAGATTCTTTTGAACTGAGAGACGACTGCTTTGTCGATTACATAGTCTCTCGCAGGAATGACTCAAGACATGAGGTGATGATGGCAGGCAGGAAAGTGGCTGACTTTGTAAGTCGTGACAAAGAGTTGGGTGGATTGCCTCTGAGTGACTATTATCAGCATGAGTTCAAGACGGTGGATAGGGCATTCCCTTATACCGAACTCACGCTTGCAGAATTGGGCGTCACATCCCGTGACGTGCTCCGTGCACGCATAGGTGATAAAGAAACGTATATTGGACTGAAATGATAAACGAGATTAATGCCGAGACGTTGCTGAACTACCTTTACCCTGACTTGCAGGATGAGTGGGTGGCTCGATATTGTGGTACTTTTTACCGCAACTACAACAATGACGCATTGGAGGTGGATGCCAAAGAGAAGAAAGTGAGAGTGGCTCGTGACGGTTTCCTCAAACTGTTGCCTCCTGAGTATATATCTCCTGAAAACGAGACGGAGAAAGACGAGGCTCTGAGACGTAGGATTGCCATGCTTACTGATGCTTTCTTGCCTTTCGACAGCATAATGTTCCGCAACTCGTTGAAAATTGAGAAAACCGTTGCCGGCCTGCTGGAGAAGAAACTGTCAATAGTCTTGTCTAAAATCTTTGCAATAGATTACGACTCAATAGTAAATCCGTTGGTAAAGGATGCCGCTTTGCTCTTGCCATACGTGCGCGAGAGTCGTGGAGATGTCAAATGGACGAAAAAGATGTTGGAGGCGATAACACGGTGTCCTGTCGAGATGAAACTGGGACGGTGGTCTGAAAATGACAACACCAAGGCATGGTTGCCATACGTGCATTATTCCGTTGTCTGCGATGGTCTGACCCAGAGGGATTACCTTCGTGAGAAAGACAACCTGAAAGAATTGGAGGCTTTTGTGATGGAACACTGGATGACTGCCGAGGCCGTGATGAAGATAGATTTGATAACACATAATGTGGACAGCAACGGTATGATGCTGAACTATTCCGCAGAATTGAAATAATATGGATGTAAATTCAAAATTGCAGTTGAAACCTGGCTTTCAGTTGACGGCAGAGTCTGTCAACAAACTGGCCGAAGTGCTTGGTGGCTTTCAGCAGTCTGCCGTTGGCACTGTGGCCGGAGGACGATTGGGCCTGCTTCCGGGACATGAGAATAAAGTCAGAGGCGCATTTGTGAGAGATACGTTTGAAGTGACGGTCAAGGACCTCATGGCCTTGTTGCCTTCTGGTAAGATTCTGAACGTTGACGAGTCTGCGGTAATCAAGGTGCCTTTGCTGTATGGGGATATATATTACCTTACTGTCGGGATGGCTGACGAGACTGTGGCGTTCGAGTCGGAGGGAATACCGTTTGTGCGCAACGCATACGGCTATTCCATCTCTACTTTCGAAGAGATGGTGCAGAATGCCAGTTTCCCGCTGATGAGGTTTGTGGTGAAAGACGGTACATTCTCTGTCGATGATGCTTTCATGATGCCAAGTCTCGTAATGGATGCCGAACCGAGACTGAATGATTTCCGGAACAGACTTGCAGAGACGTTGACAATTATTGCGAAACATCCAAATATTGCAAAGGGGACTGCACAACAGCTGATGCTCAGCTATATCTTCAGATTGAACACCACATCCCTCAACAAGATGACACAGTTTTTCTATTCATTGGCTTTGGAAATGGCAGCTGCCATTGATTTCCTCATAGTGAAGCCGAATGTGGAGAATCCAGAGGAGGTGATGGAGTTTTCGCCATACGACCCAGAGAAATGGCTCTCTTGGCTTCTGGGTTATATCGACAGGGCTGCCAAAGTGCTTGATGGGGTTGTGATAGAGGAAGAGAAAATAGACCTTGAGTCAATCAAGCAGGAATTGCGTGCTGAAATATATGAACATATCCAGCCGGATTTGGAGAAGATGGTAAATGAGCGTGTTGACAACCTTTCCGAGGCTCTGCAGACAAGAATCGAGGATGTCCTCAAGGATTATGTCAGCGGTAAGATACGTGGAGAACTGCATGATGCCCTGAAACTGGAACTTGATGCAGATTTGCGTGCGACACTTTATTCTGATTTGTATCAGGCTCTTTATGCAGTGCTGTTCGTCCCTAAAGAAGAAGAGGACGATACGTTTGTTCCCTTAATGTGATTGTGCCATGGATTTTCTTGCTCTACCATTAAGTGTCGAAAAAGGCAGGCTGAATCGCGAGAGTGATGTCAGACGTTCCATTGATTCAAGTCTGAAACTGTTGATATCTGCGTCCAGACAGTCGTGTGTTGCTGACCCTGAGTATGGGTTCGTGTTCAACAACTTCAGGTTCAACATATTCAACGAGAATGAAGGAGTGGTCTTTGATTCCAAACCGCAGATGACTTTCGATTATGAAACGGGAATGTACAATCGCAAACTCTCTGGAAAGTCGCAAAATATTAATACGTTTGCGGCAGAATTGAATGAGACTATTTGTCGCTATGAAACAAGGTTGAAAGATGTGAAGACCTCTATGACATATCAACGTGACGAGAAAATGGTATATATTACAATCAAGGGGGTTATAGCGTCTTCCGGTGAGGATTATTCTTTTTCTACAACAATTAAAGCTTGGAATTGATGAATGACAATAACTACATAGAGATACGGCAGCGAACAGAGGAACTGATGAGACAGGCATATCTCATCTGGCAGTCGAGTGACTATGCGGAACATCTGGAACAGTTGGATGAAGACCCGGTCTTTCGATTGCTGATGACTGCCATGGCCTATCAGTTCAGAGGCGTTGACAGCGAAATAGAGTTCATGAAACAAGAGGTGATGAACGATTTTGCGAAGGTGTTTATCCCATATAATGCCGATAGGGTGCGTCCAACGACGGTGGTGGTGGAGAACAGCACTGCCGATGACGTGACGGATGTAATCCTGAACGATACGTCGGTGTTTGAAGACCATTCTTCCAACATACAGTTCATACCGTTGCTGAAGACAAGGGTCGTTGGCGCAAAAGTGGAGAAGGCGGTGAGACTTGACGGGCGCAGATGGAAGATGTCAGTGGCATTCCCTGAAGGGATTACCAATCTGGCAGGTTTGACATTTGCAATAAAAGATTTGATGTTCAAGGACATTGCCTTGACTGTTGACAATAAAGAAATACCACTCATCAAGCCATGGAATATGTACGATTTGCCGTTTACGGAAGTGTTTTCGTACAATGTGCGGATGTATAACAAGACTCCAGTCTGGAATGGCATGTCGGTTTGCCTTGAGTATCTGGCACAACAGGATTTGGCTTTGTTCTGCATTGCCGATTCAGCATCGGAAATCACATTTCCTGAGGAGACGAAACGTCTTGATTTCGTGGTGGAGTTTTTTGGCATTGACGAAGACTTCGTTCTTGATAAGAGCAAAATACATCTGAATGTCAATATTCTGGTCAATGCAAAAGTGAATACCGTGACACTGACGCAGGATATGCCCATCGTAAAAGTTTCAGACAATAAGGAACAGCAATTCATGAACCTTCTTGCCCCTCTGGACGACAGAATACTGAGCAACCAGAATGTGTGTGTAAGGCGAGTGGAGGCTGACCGTTTCAATATAGGAAGCCTGATAAGACTGCTGGATTGTCTTGTCACTAAATACCATTCGGATTATTATGCCTTTCAACTTTTAAGGCAGCAAGATGGTGACACGATAATCCGAAATGTCGATATGTCGTTGCAGAAACTACGGATGATGGCAGACAACGTACATGCTGATCAGTTAAATGGTGTATATCTTTACATCAAGGATGATAACGAGAAGACATTCAAATTCACTTCGAGTTTTGACATCAGGTATCTTTCGAGCGGTGGAACCTTGCCAGAGGGAGCACTGAGTGCAACGACAACGTTCTCAACCCCTGCTGGATTGGACGTTTCGAAAGTACGCCAGATTTCCAATCCCGTATATGGATGTGATGATAAATTCGGGAATGCCGATTCGGAATTGCTTGCCTCGTACTATGTATCAACATCAGACCGTATTGTTACACCAGCGGACATCAAGCTGTTTTGCCGGTATCGGATAATGGCAGACCTTTCGCTTGATATAAATGCGATTAGTGAAATATCCGTCACCAAGCAACTTTCTGAAAACAGCAGTGTCGGATATGAAATACTGGTCAAAGTCGTGCTGAACAATACATTATTGGTTCGGAAGGCTGTCGGTGACCGTCTGCCACGTTTGGAGTGCCTGATTGAAAAATCAATTGAGGTGCGAAGTGTGAATATTTATCCTGTAAAAGTCTCAATTCAATTTGCATAATGACTGAGTTTTTTCTTAATATCGTTTGCCAGAACAAGAAAGTCAAGTTCCGAGTGATGAATCCTTCTCTTCCGCTCGCAACGTTGATGTCGAATCTTCGTCATGCGACAGGCAAGGATGGCCGCCTGATATTCGACTTCCCTACAATAGACGAGACCGGTGCTCCCCTCGACTATTATTTCGGCAAAGAAGACACCGAGGTCAACGAAATCCGCGTCATGCGTCCACGTATTGGCAAGGAAGACCAGACCCTGGCTGATTATAATATCCAGGATGGCGACACAATATACCTTGTGCCAGACCCATTCCCTGGCTGATTGACGTTTTATGACAGGAAGAAACCGTCGTCTCGTTTTCGAACATGAGCAGATTCTGTCCAGGCTGAAACACCACCCGGAGATTGTTCTCTCTGTAGCCAGCCGTAATGCCGATGGCTTTCCGAATGGCTATCTGGTTGAATACGACATACACTCTATATGTGGCGTTGACAGCGAACAGAAGCCTCTGTTTGCCGACAGGTTTCTGATGCGTCTTGACATCCCGACAGAATACCCATCTGTGGATGCACAACCCTCTTTCCGCTTCCTGACGGCAGATCCAGTGTCTGGTGTTGAGATTCCTCACCCATGGCATCCCAACATACGCTATTTCGGTGATATGGCGGGTCGTGTATGCCTGAATGCGGTAGATACCTATACAGAACTCTCGTGGGGCATTCTCCGGATAGGAGAGTATCTGCGTTACGAACGTTATCATGCACTCAATGAACCTCCTTTCCCAGAAGACCAGCAGGTTGCTGCGTGGGTGGTGCGCATTGGTGAACCAAATGACTATATTTATTTCTGATGATGAAAAGATTGTTTGCAATACTATCTCTTTTGCTGCCTCTCGTCTTATGTGCTGAGACGGTACGCGACATTACTGTGTCGGCCGACAAGCCATATACAGACAATATCACCCTTGCCCGTGAGGCTGGGGATATGGATGTCATGGTTAAGTTTGCTTTCGACGAGCAGAACAACCAGTTGACAGTTTCTCTCATCTCATACCGTGGTCTGTTTGTCTTCCGTGATGATGCCAGATATAAGCAGGTTGTGAAATGTTCTAAACTCAAGGCAGATGCTCTTCCATACGTTGCCGCTTCTGAACCGTTGAAATACAAAATGCCTTATAAGTTCCGCAAACAGTTGGGCAAGCATCGCAAAGGTTTTGTTTTTCGTCGTTGGATAACATATACAAGCGTAGTTCCTGAGCCTATGGAATATCAGATGGTGAACGATGTGATTGAACAGAAGTTTGCCATTGTAGGCGAGAAAAGCACGTCAGTTACTGTAACCATCGGAGATGTGATGATTATGGAGCCTAAACTGAACTGCTTGAAGAAACCGTATTATGAATTTCTTTATTTTTCGTCAGTAGATACAAAATATCGTATTACGGTACTTCGTAATCCTTGCTTTGCCCTCGAAGAACAGATTTCCATTGCCAATCAGCAGGTTGCTGCTGTAAAACAGGCTTTCAACGGTTTGAAGACAACGTTTCCTGACAGGATGACTACTTCGCAGGAGACATTTGACCTTTTCACGACCACCAAGACAACGTTGCAGGAGCAATTTCCCCCTCGCGACACATTGTCGCCATGTCCAGATCTCCGAGAGACCAATGTCGAGTATGACATGTATGTTGACTCAATCAACGCATTCTCCTGTCGTCTTGAAAATCCGGAAACCAATAATACTGGCTTAGAGGCTAATCCGGCATTTCTCCTTTCAGTTTCATATCAGATTGACATGAATGTGTCAAGATGGTTGCTTTCGGATGACCCCATTGAGCGTAAAGATATCATAAAAGAGTGTAATGAGTTGGTAGCCTATGCCATAGAGTATGTTGGTATTCATGGCGTACACACTCCCGAAATGAAAAATGCATACGATGTCTTCACAAAGGCATTGAAATATTTCAAGACAACATGCAACGTAAGGTAATTCTCATATTGCTTTTGTCTCTGTCTCTGGTCGTCCGTGCACAAGATGACTATGATGAGTATGCTGTCTCCATTCAGTTGCGTCTGCAGCAGTTCTACGACGACCTTGAACGGATATCCACCTCTATCGCCTCTGCCTCGCCGACGAGTATTGACAATCTGCAGAATAGGTTCAATTCGCTTGATATACGGTGGAATACGTATTATGCTGCCCAGCAGGTATATATTGCAGAGAATGAAAATATGCTCTCGTTGGTTGCAAGATATCAGGAACTGCATGACGTTGTCTCTGATTCGCTGGCCAATACATCTCTGCGCCTTGACGCCGTGAAGATATTCGATGAGACAATGGCTTTCCTCACCGCAAAGATTCCGGAGTATGATGCTCTCGTCAGTAAATGCGAGAAACTGGCTTTGACCGACAAGACTGCTCCTCAGCTTGAACGTGTAAAGGCGTCAGAGCAACTTATGTTTGCCAAGGTTACTGCCCAGTATCAAAAAGGCAAGGACGCTATTGCCATAAATACTTCACTCCAGAAACGTGAGGACGAACTGGATAACCTCTATCTCGACATTTCGTCACGTTCCGAAAAGATCCAGCAGGCGCAATACAAGCCTTTCATGGAACGTATCAAGGATTATCTGCTCGGCTTTGCCATTGTGGCTCTCGCAATAATGTTCATAAGCATGATTCAGAACAAGATCGTTGCAACAAAGCAGATGCGTGAGTCGCTAAAGAAACTTAAAGAACAATACATTAAAAATGGTGAGGATGACATTCCTACCATCTGACATAATTGTATGAATATGTATAGGAAATATTGGCTATATCTTTTGCTCGTAGCTGTGCCGCTTCTGACTGCTTGCGATGAGGTGTTCGATGGTGAGGATGATGGGGTTGCGCCTCTTCTTGAGGTCTCTGACATTGTGTTCTCGCCAGACTATAAGACATACGACTTGTATGCCCGTATGGTGGGTGACGCTTCATCCTTGCCGATTGGTGATGACGTTGGAATGCTCCAGGTACGGGAGTATAATCATAATGGGGAACAAGTGGCAGACAATTTCACGGCGGTAGTGGTCAGTGCTGAGAATATCGGTGCACAGATCATTGACAGTCTTGGCATTAACCTTCTTGCACTTGTGGACTTGACTCTCCCTCAGAATCTTGTTGACAGTCAGTTGTTCTATGTACGTCAGATACATCGCCTGTATAATTCTGACAATCTATATGTTTCTTTCCTCCATTCTGATTCCGTCACTGAAGCATATCTTGTCTCAGATTACGTACTCGACCATCTGTTCGTTTCAGAATCTGATACGTTGTCCGAAACCAAACGTCTGTACAGGGCTGTATATGATAAAATCAATGAAATTTATGATTCCACGACAGTCATTGGCTCCAGCGAAAGGGCCGCGATGGTCATTTTCTCGGATGGAAATGTCTATGATATGGATGCTGCCCCTATTGACCCAGATCATTATATTCTTCAGTCAAGCATTCTTAGTTCTATCCCATTCCATGATGGCCGCCCTATATACTATTTCAACATAGACAATGGTGCGCAAGGGGCTATAAACGATGCCGCAAACTTTATGAAGTTGCTTACGGAGAGATCCTTAGGTTACTATTCTGACCATTTTGAATGGAACAAGTGCGAGCAGGATTTGTTTGCACGCCTTGATGTTCCGTTCTACGACTATTGCATACATCTTGAGAATCCTGACGACCGTCTGCTGGATGGAATGACGGACCTGCAGATTTTCATCAATACAGGCGATACGACGATAAATGTCATTGACACCCATTTTTCGGTTGGTTCCATTTGCAAGCCTGTGGTCGTTAATGGCCGGTCTGAGTTGCAGATAATCCTTCAAGGTTTCATTGTCTCGCTGCTGCTTGTCCTCATAATATATGTAGTATGCCAATTTGTGCTTCCGTACATACTTTACCGTATTTTCCGTCATAAGCATGTGACGGTGTATCATGGACCAAACTCAACTACTCAGGCTGGGAATATGGTGGCTGATACCTGCTATTATTGTAAGGCACCATTCCGTGTCGGAGATACTGTTGTTGGTTGCTGTAGCCATACAATGCACGAATCGTGTTGGCGAGAGAACGACTATCACTGCCCAGAGTATGGCAATAAGTGTAAGACGGGTTCGCACTATTACAATACTGATAATCTGTTTGATCCCCGCAATGCACATTATCTGCTCAAGTGGTTGATACTGACAGTTGTAATCGCACTTCTTGCATGGGTTGACTTTGTTATTTACAATCAAGAGATTTCTTATAATTATTTGGTCCGGTTGACAGCCAAGGCAAATGGTATTGTTCCTGACTCTGCCGAGATGGATGATTTGATATTGGAGTTGTCGTACCATTTGGAACAGTTCCCGTCATTTGGTGCATTCATTGGTTTCGTCTTTACATTCTGTATAAGTATCATTGTGTGCCCGTATTATACTGTCTGGCGCAGGTTGTTTGATATCCTGGTTCGCTCTACAATAGTTGGAGTTTGCGGCTATCTGTTCTTTATGATAAGTCTTGCCATCTCTATTGCATTCAACCTGTCATCTTCAACATCGCTCTATGTCGATTGGATTCCATGGACTTGTACTGCCTTCGTGTCTGTCATTGCCTCTACTTACCATACTTCTTACAGTCCTCGGCACAAATGGCTAATAGTCTTGCCAACGGTAGGTGTTTTCTCGATGTTCTTGTGGGATTTTGTCTTCTCTTCCAACAGTTCGGACTACCGTTTGATGCTTTTATCTTCAAATCTAATGTTCGCTCTCGGTACAATTCTTTCGATAGCAAAACCAGATAAGCACTCAAACCATTTTGTCCTACATGTCTCAGGTGGTATCAAGGAAATGGATGTCGCTCTCTACAAATATTTTATCCGTTCTCCGAATGCACATGTGACCATCGGCAAATCAATCGACTGCAGCATCCAGACCTCATGGGATATACAGGGTAATGTGGCGGCTGTACATGCTGAGATTGTTCAGTCCAATGGGCACATGTCTCTTATTCCGCTTGATGAAGGCGTCTATATGCGTAACAAACTTCTCAAAGTGGGGCATCGCTATGAACTCTATCATGGACGCTCGTTCATCATAGGTACAACAACCTTCGCGTTCCACGAACGAGACCTGCATTGAAAATCACTCATGATTTCTTGTTAGTCTGCACTTCCTCCGCTATGCCTCTGCTATATCTCTGCCATATCTCTGCTGTTGGAGCGGAACCACTTAAAAGGCACTCTGGGTTATCAGTAAAGTGATGGCGAAGTATCGATGAGGTGCCGATGGTGATTTGGAAGGTCGGCTTAGATGGATTTTTATTTATCATCTTTCTTGGCCTATACACCGAAAAAATGACGAAGATTCAATCAATAGCAGTTCAACCTGATTTCTGAAAATACAAACACCCAGGTGGAATTTGAAAAAAACGAGAGTTACGAGTTAACAGTTAACACTTGGATGGATTAATCCGCAATAAATCCAATATCCTGTCTTGTCCGAGCCTTCTCGATGCACAAGGTCATTATCGACGAGAAATCTTAAGGTAATTCCTGTATGTGAATTGGACTATGTCTTGCCTATAAATTTCAGGATCTTCCTGAGCCTCTCATATACATCTTCGCTCTGTGTCCGTTATTTGTCCGTTATTTGTCCGTTCGATGTCCGTTCTGGAACGGACAGACAGCGGTTTTGCTTTGGTTTTGCTCTGGAGTCGTAACTGAAGTGCTTTGTAAAGAGCCTTTCCGTTAACGGCTATTCATATGGAGAATTTAGCTAAATGTTTGGAATATACGTGTTTTACTTATCTTTTGGTGTTAACTGTTAACTCGAAACTCGAAAAATCCTGACTTCGTCAATGCGTCACCCGAATCAAGAATCGGTACCCGCAAGGTCAAAAAGTGGCTTGACGGCTAGGTGTTTCTCTGTCAGGAACAGCGTCTTTGTAAAATAAGTTCCGTTCTCGGGCATCCTTACCCTTATGGTTGTGATGGTCTTTGCCGCATCAAGTACATGATCAACACTCATGCCTATCTTGTTGATAGCTATCAGCCGTTCTAACTCCTTATATACCTTATAAGCGATAAAGCATATGCAGACGTGTGCTTCAATCCTCCTTTCGGTGAAGTGAAACATCGGACGCATATCCAACGTGCCTTTTGAGATACGGAAGGCTCGTTTCACTACCCACAAGCCGTGGTATTGGTCAATTACCAGTTCTGGGTTAAGGTCTGTATTGGTGACGTAGCCTTTCAGACCATCCCATCTGCAGTCCTCCGCTATCTTCTCTTCGTTGATTACCACCTCTATATCCTTGCTAATCTCAAGGAACTTGTTGTAGCCACGTTTGTTGACCTGCTGCTTCGTGATGCGTCCGTTCTTGTATGTCTTCCTCAAACGTGCTATGCCTCTGTCACGGTTGTAAGCGTCTTTCTTCGCACGTTTCTCCGAGAAACTGACGATAAGGCGTTCCCCGTCCTCTCGCTTGAGCTCGTAGCAAGCCTTGTCCTTCTTCTCCAATGAGAGAATCCATTGCTTTGTGTTCGCATTCTCACTCTTGATACGTGCACCAAGGATATACTTGTAGCCTGCTTCCTGCAGCATTTTTACATTGTTCTTGTTCATCAGGCCGGAATCTGCCACGACAACGAAATCATCACCCAGCGTAAAGCGTTGCTTGAAGTCATCTATCATCGGTATCATGGTAAATCCCTCATACTGGCTGCCGTTGAACAGGGAGTATGACAGCGGATAACCTCCTTCTGAAACAAGCAATCCCAGTACCACCTGTGACTCTGCCGTCTTGCCGTCTTTTGAAAAGCCTGGTTCTCGCAGTACATCCGTATCGGATGTCTCAAAGTAGAGTGTCGTCACGTCATAGAACATCATTCCTATCCTGCCTCCGAAAATCTCACGGGTATGCTCCACGCTGATCTGCTGTGCCAGCTCCATCTGCGTATTGTAGAGCTTGTCCATGTAGCGGTAGATGTGGTTGAGGTCAACATCCTCGTCGTAATATGACTTGAGGTAATCTACAGTGGCAAGTTTACTCTTGGGCTGTGACACCCTTGCTATCACAAGATGCCGCAGTATCCCATCAGGAATACGATTGAAGCCTATGCTGTCATAGACCTGGTCGAGCAGCAGCTGAGTGCCGTTGATCAACACGTTGTCTATGTTGTTTAGGAAACGTTCTGTCTCCTCAGTCTCTTTCCCTCGGCGATTATCGAAGTCCAACTCCTGCTGCCCATTATGAGTGCGAAGCCACAACTGAGCTTTCTGGAACAGTTCATCGGCCTCCGCTTCCGACTTTGCGACTCCAAACCTCTTCACTTCAGTGAATTTTCCATGTGCCTTGCTCACGACTACTACGCTGATAGTGCCTGAGCGATTGGTTTTCTTGCGTACAAACATGGTGCAAAGGTACGAAAAAACGGCTTGCGTCACCCAAAGTCACCCAGATATTTTATGTAACTCGTTGATTTTCTTTCTTCGCCATGTGATGGCGCAGAAAAGTGATGAAGTCAGGAGCGTCAAACTGGCGCTCATTTTTTTATCGTTCATTAACATTTTGTAGGCAATAACATGATACCGCTGTCATATATTTTTGTAATCTCTGCTAAAGAGAAAAGGTCAGGGTGGGGAAGTCCTGTGTCTGTCTTTTTCCAT
>JAZRYS010000121.1:0-44798 GCA_045600865.1 Candidatus Aphodosoma sp. | reverse complement strand
AAACAAAAACAGGACGAAGTCAAGTAATTTAGGAAGATGACAACAAATTTAGGAAAAATGTCAACGGTTACAGAAAATCGTCAAGAAAAACAGTTTTTTTATCCAAAATCCGTCAACTTTTTTCAGGAAAAGACACAATGCAAATTAGAAATTGTAACCATTTTACTGTAATTTTAGTGTTAACTATCTACATAACACCACTTTATAATGGTTACAGTTTCCAAAAAAAACTGTAACTAACTGTAACCAACTGTAACCAAAGACAAGAAACTGTAACCATGTCAACTATCGCATTTTCAAAGCGTTATGTAAGCGATGGTTACAGTTTCAAAAAAACTGTAACTATCGCAAGTCGCAAATTATCAACGCATTGAATGCAAAGTTACAGTTTTTTGGTTACAGTTTTAAATTAGCATAACACCCTACCTGCAAATCCAGTCATTCATCAGCATTTTCATGTAATACAGCAAGGCTGTCGCAAGTCCGTCATGCCTCCGTCATGAGTCCGTCGTGCCTCCGTAGTGAACTCGATTCTCGTCCGTTTCAGAACGGAGAAGAATCGAGTTCAATTCGAGTTCACACTGGACTATCAGCGAAGTCACGGCAATGTTTCTGTGTTCATACGGTGGTTTTGCACTGGCTCTGCAGAAGGTTCGCTATGCCTTTTCTGATCCTTCGCCGTGCCTCTGCTATTTTGCAGAGAAACAGCAGACAATTAGCAGAGAAATAGCAGAGGGTCAAAAAAGGCATTTTGGACTATTTCCCTGCTCCGAACGACCATTCGCCGGATAGTAAAATCTCATAATCTCAGTAAAAATCCTGAGGGTCATTTTTTGCTGAGACAAGTGAGACATCTGAGATTTGTCTCACTTGTCTCACATGTCTCAGCAAAATTTCTGCACCCATAATTTTTAGTCCCTACAAAATTGAATTCAAAAAAACATTCTGAAACATTTGTCCATTTCAAGATATTGTTGTACCTTTGCAGCGTGAAATAGAAGTGTTATGAGCGAAACCTTATTTGCAAAGATAAAAGATTTTTTTTCAATGCAACCAGTCGAAAAAGCCTGGTTGTTTGGCTCTTATGCGCGGAATGAACAGACCGAGAATAGCGATATTGATATCTTAGTGCGTTTTGATGAAACAGAGAATGTGTCGCTTCTTGCACATGTCAAGATAATGTACGAATTGCAGGATTTGTTGGAAATTCCTGTGGATTTGGTAACTGATGGCACATTATTGCCTTCAGTTGCAGAATGTGTTGACAAAGAAAAAATACTTATCTATGAGAGAACCACTGCGTGATAAAGCGAGAATAGAACTTATGCTGGACAATATTGCTAATGCAAAACGGTTTACTGCAGGCATGACCTTGAAAGATTTTGAAAGCGACTTGCTTGTTGTCCATGCGGTTGCATATAACATTTAAAGCATTGGCGAGGCTGTTTACAAGCTTTCTACAGAATTCAAAGAAAATCATTCAACCGTTGAATGGAAACTCATTGCTGGTATGCGTCATATACTTGTTCATGATTATTATAGGGTATCACCTTCAGAATTATGGATGGTAGTGCAAAATGACATTGACAATCTGAAACGTGAATTGGAATGCTTCCTTGAGGAATTTTAATTTGCAAATTTCAATTGTTTCAACTAAAATCCTGCACCCCTTAGCCTGTCCGAAAACTCTACTCATTACCTGCAACATCTGCGCCCCGAAAGGGGCAATCAGTACATAACCCAAGACAACACCTTGGGTATCACCAAACAATCGGAAAGAGGTCATCTGAATTGTAACGACGTTTGAGTTCCTCTAAGTCATATTCGTGAGTCGAGTCATTCTTCAGGTTGATAAGAAAAAATGGGCAGTCATTTCATAAATAACGACCTGCCCATTCGTGTTGTCTTATAATCAACTTTTTACAGATGGTTTATGTCAAATGAATACACAAGTTTCAAACCGGCATTGATGTATTTGAAGTTGAATTTATCACAAGAATAAAGAGGATTAACTTTGACACTCGCCTTTGGTTGCTCGCAGTCATTAACTATTGGAGAAATTTCAACAAGTCGCCTATTATTATCTGATGAGCCAAAGAATCCCCACGGAGTGTAATCGACAAAGATATCAAAGCCAAGTTTATGATTACCTTGAAGGTTCCACATATATCCAATTTCTGCCGATAAGCCAATATATATGCGAGGAAGCGTAGCCGTACCAGATATTTTAGTCTGATCAGCAGGCAACATTCCCGTTGATGGGTCATTGACTATAGTCACACCGAGATCCTTGTAATATACTGATATTTCTGTGTTCCCAATCCTCTGTTCATACTTGTTCCAAACTGGAGTCATTAATTTTGCACCAACATTGAAATACAGGCCTTTTGCCATTATGGCAAACATAATCGGAAGTTCCAGATTAACCTGTTGTTGCACATAGTTCACATTATTACAAACAACAGTATAATTCATCTGACTACCATCATAATCAGTATTGGTGAATTTGTCATTGAAATTTGTAGTCATTCTGATTCTTGAATATGAAACATTCAGCCCTGTGCGCAATCCCAACATTGCACCTTCATTATCGACACTGTCTAAAATGGCATATCCAAAATTGAATGTTCCCATTGGTCCAACTTCATTTCTAAAAGTTCCAACACTCATATTTGTTGACATACCGCCACCCAAACCGAATGTCAATCTTGAAGTTTGAGCATCTACAACAACAAATGAAGAGATAAGCAATATTGCTAAAACAATTTTTTTCATAATTCTGTCCTCCTTTACTTTGTTACAATAAACTTCAATGTTTCACTCACCGAATCAGATGTCACATTAACGACATAGACACCAACAGAGCCAACAGCCGTAATCTGGCATTTATCTGAACCGTTTGACCTTACCGTTTCTATCAATTTGCCACTATAGTCATAAACCATCAATGTCGTCTCTTCTTCAGGAACAAGACCAAATACTGTCATCGCGTCACCATTCTTGACATTCGTTGGAGCCAGTTCAATGTGTGTTTTCTTATCATTGTAAGCGTATTCAACAATTTCTGTTCGCATCTTATCATGACAGAGGACACCTGCATTTTTGCTTACATCAACCACTGCATAATACTGACCATAACTTAAATCGTTTGTGATAAGCGACATGTAGTGACCATTACAGATATACTGATCATCTGCAGGGAAGATGTCATCCAAATTATCAGGATCACCTATAACCTTATACCATGCGACATCTTCTGGTGTTGGATAATATCCCATAGAATAAATAGAATCAACGTTAAGTATTAACAAGCTATTGTATTTGAACGCCACAGGCCAATTGGCCCATTCGCCACAATTTGGTTCAAACATTGCCACAAGAGATGTGTCGCTGACAACCTCAACATTTCTTATAGAATCAGTATTGCCGTCAGACCACTCTACAAAGTGATAGTCCGCAAATGTTTCAGCATGAAGTTCTACTGTTTCGCCGCATTCCACAACAGCAGAAGGTATTTCAGCATTTTCAATATACAAGTAAGCCTTACCGCCATTTGCATCGTTCACATTCACTGAAACATTGTAATTGTTGATTGTAAGCGTCAACTCATAGACAGAGTCACAGCCTGTCATTGTTTTCAGTGAGTCATAATAAATGCCTGCATTGGTGATTTTCTTTGAATGCCAGTTATATACATCACCATGACATATAACATCGCTTTCTTGAATGAAGTATGTTGGATTGACAGTCAATGTCAACTCATAGACAGAATCACAACTTGCAACTGTCTGCAATGAATCATAGTAAACACCCGATGTTGTCAAGTTCTTTGTCCTCCAAGTATATGTTTCACCTTGACAGATTGCATGAGTCTCTTGTATAAGATACGTTGGATTTACTGTAAGTGTCAATTCATAGACAGAGTCGCAACCTGCTACTGTCTGCAAGGAATCATAGGAAACACCCGATGCTGTCAAACTCCTTGTCCTCCAAGTATAAGTTTCTCCTTGACAGATTGAATATGTCTCTTGTATGAGATATGTAGGATTGACCGTAAGTGTCAATTCATAGACCGAATCACAACCTGCCATTGTCTGCAATGAATCATAATAAACTCCAGCAGTTGACAAGTTCCTTGTTCTCCAAGAATAAGTCTCACCTTGACAGATTGTGTATGTCTCTTGGAATAAGTATGTTGGGTTGACTGTCAAAGTCAGCTCATAGACAGAGTCACATCCTGCAATTGTCTGCAATGAGTCATAGTAAACACCCGCTGTTGACAGGTTCTTTGATCTCCATGTATAAGTCTCACCTTGACAGATTGAATATGTCTCTTGTATGAGATATGTAGGATTGACTGTCAAAGTTAGCTCATATACAGAGTCACAACCAACAGTTGTTTGCAATGAGTCATAGTAAATGCCAGCAGTTGTCAGGTTCTTTGATCTCCATGTATAAGTCTCACCTTGACAGATTGAATATGTCTCTTGTATGAGATATGTAGGATTGACTGTCAAAGTTAGCTCATATACAGAGTCACAACCTGCAAGAGTAGTCAATGAGTCATAATAAACTCCTGATGTTGTCAAGTTTCTTTCCCTCCAAGTATAAGTCTCACCTTGACAGATTGAATATGTCTCTTGTATGAGATATGTAGGATTGACTGTCAAAGTTAGCTCATATACAGAGTCACAACCTGCAAGAGTAGTCAATGAGTCATAGTAAACCCCTGATGTTGTCATGTTCCTTGTCCTCCAAGTATAAGTCTCACCTTGACATATCGAATATGTCTCTTGTATGAGATATGTTGGATTTACAGTCAATGTCAACTCATATACAGAGTCACAACCAGCAACTGTCTGCAAGGAATCATAGTAAACACCAGATGTTGTCAAGTTCCTTGTTCTCCATGAATATGTCTCACCTTGACAGATGGAATGAGTTCCTTGGAAAAGATATGTTGGATTGACAGTCAATGTCAACTCATAGACTGAATCACAACCTGCAACTGTCTGCAATGAATCATAATAGACACCAGTTGTTGACAGGTTCCTTGTTCTCCATGAATAAGTCTCACCTTGACAGATGGAATATGTCTCTTGGATAAGATATGTAGGATTGACTGTCAATGTCAATTCATATACTGAGTCACAACCTGCAACTGTTTGCAATGAATCATAGTAAACACCAGAAGTAGTCAATGACTTGTTACGCCAAGAATAAGTCTCACCTTGACAGATTGAGTATGTCTCTTGGAATAAGCATGTTGGATTTACAATCAAAGTCAATTCATATACTGAATCACAACCTGCAACTGTCAGCAATGAATCATAATAAACCCCAGTTGTTGACAAGTTCTTTGTCCTCCAAGTATATGTTTCACCTTGACAGATTGAATATGCCTCTTGGAATAAGTATGTTGGATTGACTGTCAATGTCAACTCATAAACGGAATCACAACCCGCAAGAGTAGTCAATGAGTCATAGTAAACACCAGTTGTTGTCAAGTTCTTTGTCCTCCAAGAATAAGTCTCACCTTGACAAATTGCGTGAGTCTCTTGTATGAGATATGTTGGATTGACGGTCAATGTCAACTCATAGACAGAGTCACATCCTGCAACTGTCTGCAATGAATCATAGTAAACACCCGATGTTGTCAAGTTCATTGTCCTCCAAGAATATGTTTCACCTTGACAGATTGAATATGTCTCTTGTATGAGATATGTAGGATTAACTGTCAAAGTTAGCTCATATACAGAGTCACAACCTGCAAGAGTAGTCAATGAGTCATAATAAACTCCTGATGTTGTCAAGTTCCTTGTCCTCCAAGTATAGGTTTCTCCCTGACATATCGAATATGTCTCTTGTATGAGATATGTTGGATTGACGGTCAACGTCAATTCATAGACAGAGTCACATCCTGCGACTGTCAGCAATGAATCATAATAAACGCCAGCATTAGTCAATGACTTGTTACGCCAACTGTATGTCTCACCTTGACAAATTGAATAAGTTTCAGGGATGAAGTATGTTAGATTGACGGTCAAAGTCAATTCATAGACAGAGTCACAGCCTGCAACTGTTTGCAATGAGTCATAATAAACCCCTGATGTTGTCAAGTTTCTTTCCCTCCAAGTATAAGTTTCTCCCTGACAGATTGAATATGTCTCTTGTATGAAGTATGTTGGATTAACAGTAAGTGTCAATTTATAAACTGAATCTAGAATACCATCAACTGTTCGAAGTGAGTCATAATATACTCCTGCCTCTCTATAATAATGACCTCTCCAACTATATTGATCACCCGGACAGATTGAGGCATTCTCTGTAAACAAATAGTCATCTGCAAACTGAATAGTCAGCTCATATACAGAGTCACAATACGACATGGTTTTGAGACTATCGTAATATACACCTGAACTTGTGATATTTTTCCCTCGCCAAATATAACTACCCTTGCTTGATGGCCATTTAACAGTTTGTTGTATTAAATATGTAGAATTTACCTTTAACGTTAACTTATATATAGAATCACAGCCAACAGTTGTCTTCAATGAGTCATAATATACTCCAGCTGTTGACAAGTTTCTTGTCCTCCAAGAATATGTCTCTCCTTGACAGATTGAATATGTCTCTTGGATAAGATATGTAGGGTTGACTGTCAATGTTAGTTGATATACTGAATCACTACCATATTGTGTTTTTAGTGAATCATAATATATACCAGAAGCAGTTAATGACTTATTATGCCAATTGTATGTCTCTCCTTGACAAATTGTATGCGTTTCAGGGATAAAATAAGTTTGATTAGCTTCAAATATTGCAGTCAATGAAGTATCGCCAAAGATTTCAAGAGATATTGTTGGCGAAATCATACCATTACTCCAACGAACAAAATGATAATTAGGATTTGCAGAAGCAATCAATATAGCCGTATCACCATGTTTATATAATCCATTTCCAAAAGCACTGCCCATTGCTGGATCATTAACATTCACCGTGACTGAATAATTTCCAGAAGTCAGATAGTATGTGGTATTTACAGACGGAGTGCCATTCATAGTGCCGCTGGTACCTGTGAACATATCAGTCAATGGATTATCTAACCCATCGATTGTAGTAGCTGGAATTTTCCATTGTTTTCCTGGTCCTGTTGTGTTAACAATTAATGACGTGCAACCAGAGAACATTTCCTCATAGCAATGATTAGCCAAGTTGGTGGCTGGCAAGGATGGGGTTGTCGTTAGAGATCTACAAGACCCGAACATCCTATAATAGCAATGATCTGCCAAGTTAGTAGCTGGCAAGGATGGTGCTGTAGTTAGAGAACGGCAACCAGAGAACATCGTATAATAGCATTCCTTAGCCAAGTTAGTGGCTGGCAAGGATGGTGCTGTAGTTAGAGAAGTGCAATTAGAAAACATCATAAGATAGCACCTATCAGCCAAATTGGTGGCTGGTAAGGATGGTGCTGTAGTTAGAGAAGTGCAATTAGAAAACATATTTTCATAGCAACTTTCAGCCAAGTTAGTGGCTGGTAAAGATGACGCTATAGTTAGTGAATTGCAACCATAGAACATCATAAAATAGCAATGATCTGCCAAGTTAGTAGCTGGCAGGGATGGTGCTGTAGTTAGAGAATTGCAACCCCAGAACATCATAAAATAGCAACCATAAGCCAAGTTAGTGGCTGGCAAGGATGGTGCTGTAGTTAGAGAATGGCAACCAAAGAACATACCCATATAGCAGTGAACAGCCAAGTTGGTGGCTGGCAAGGATGGCGCTGTGGTTAGAGAAATACAATTCGAAAACATATTCGCATAGCAAGTACTAGCCAAGTTGGTAGCTGGCAAGGACGGTGCTATTGTTAGAGAGGTACAACTTGAAAACATACTCGCATAGCATTTTTCAGCTAAGTTGGTGGCTGGCAAGGACGGTGCTATTGTTAGAGAGGTACAATTATTGAACATCTCATCATAACATCGATATGCCAAGTTAGTGGCAGACAAGGACGGTGCTGTTGTTAAAAGCGAGCATTCAGAAAACATTTTATAAAAAGCATACTGTTGAAGCTGCAAATTTGGGCAATCGGGTCCATAAAGTGACATTATATTACCTGATGCCTCTACCATTCCACCGTCTGTACTTGAAAAATAAAACCTTGAATTGCTTGAATCACCATATGTGCTAAATGCCGTTGCAATTGTTTGATTAGAAGCCGCACGGAAATATATGCTCTGATTGGCAGAAAGTGTCACATTAGTATTTGAAGTATAATTAGACCAACTGGTACCATCTGTTGAATACTGTATTGTATGTGTCACATTCTTGATATCAAAACGTACAGTCACACTACCGCCTTTTGCAGTAAAGCATAATGGTTTTGGGCTGTCAATAACTGTTAGTTTATAAATAGAATCGCAGCCAGAGCCTTCTGTTGTCAAAGAATCATAATAAACTCCTGAAGAAACGATATCTCGACCATGCCACTGATACGGAAAATTTAATGCATAAATTGTATCTTCGATTAAATATTTAGGATTAACTGTAAGGGTCAACTCATATACCGAATCACAACCAAGAGTCGTTTGCAATGAGTCATAATATACGCCAGAAGCCGTTAATGATTTATTATGCCAGTTATATGTTTCGCCCTGACACATAATATGTGTTTCAGGGAAAATACAAGTCGGGTTAGCAACAAAATTTGCCGTCAAAATAGTATCTCCTAAAACACGTATATGTATTGTTGGAGTTGTCATTCCATTACTCCAATTAACAAATCGACAATGAGGATTTGGTATTGCCGTCACTATTGCCGTATCTCCATAGGAATAAGAACCTGAACCAGTAACATTTCCCATCGTCGAATCATTAATATTCACAGTAACAGTATAATAATCAGATGATGAGGCTATATAATAAGTTGTATTAACTGATGGTGTGCCATTCATTGTGCCACTGGTACCTGTGAACATTTGACTCAAGCCAGAATTGCCACTGCCTGACGATGTGGTAATTTTCCATGGTTTTCCTGGCCCAACTTTATTGATTACCATAGACGTGCAGTTTTTGAACATATAAACACAACAGGCGGCAGACAAAGAAATTACAGGCAATACTGGAGGTTCTTTAAGAGAATAACAATTAAAAAACATAGATGCATAACAAAAGTATGGTAATGTTGTAGCCGGCAATTCTGGTGCAATTGTCAAAGACGTGCAATCATAGAACATATTATCATAACATCCATAAGCCAAGTTCAACGCTGGTAGTTCTGGTGCTTTTTGCAGGGAAGTACATCCTCTGAACATATTTTCATAACAAGTAGAAGCCATTGTCATTGCTGGCAAATCAGGTGCTTTCACAAGAGACGTACACATATAGAACATGCTATTATAGCAATCCGCACCTAAATATGTGGCAGGTAATAAAGGAGAAGTTGTTAGCAAATCACAATTACTGAACATTCCAGCAAAAGCCTTGGACGGTAGCGATAAGTTAGGACAATCTGGTCCATACAGAGACATTATATTTCCAGAGGCTTCAACTGCACCATCGTTTGAACTGGTAAAATAGAACCTCGACCCAGTGTACTGCATCTGTTCGCCTGATCCAAATGCTTTGGCCGTTGTTTGGTTGCTTGCAGCACGAAAATAGATGCTCTGATTAGCATTAATTGTAACATCTGAATTTGATGTATAATTGCTCCAACTAGTACCATTTGTCGAATACTGAATGGTATGAGTCACATTCTTTATCTCAAATCTAACGGTAATATTTCCATTGCTTGCAGTGAAACATAATGGAATGCAAGTTGTATCTGACGCAACATAGTATGTAGTATTCACAGATGGCGTACCATTCATTGTACCACTGGTTCCTGCAAACATACCTTTCAATGGATTAGTTAGTCCGGCGATTGTCGTAGCTGGTATTTTCCATTGTTTTCCGGCACCTGACTCATTAACAATCAAAGATGTACAACCATCGAACATGTGATAACAGCAAGCATTCGCCAAGGTGGTGGCTGGTAAAGACGGCAATGTTGTTAGTGATGTGCAGCCTTGGAACATACTATAGTAGCAATACTCTGCCAATATCGTTGCTGGTAATGGAGGTATAACGACTAAGGCAGAGCAGCCTTGGAACATCCTATAGTAGCAATCCTCTGTCATTGTAGTTGCTGGTAATATAGGTGCTTCTTTCAATGAAGAGCAGCCATAGAACATCCAACAATAGCTACGGTCAGATAATGTTGTAGCAGGTAAAGCAGGAGCTTTAGTTAATGATGTGCAATTGTAGAACATGCCATTGTAGCTACTATATGCCAGATTAGTCGCTGGTAATACAGGAGCAATTGTGAGAGTCGAACAGCAACGAAACATATTAGAGTAGCATTCCATAGCTAAATTACGTGCAGGTAGCGAAGGTGCTGTTTCTAGAGATGAACAATCCATGAACATATATCTATAGCAACGGATTGCCATTGTAGTTGCTGGCAATATAGGTGCCGTAGTTAAACCTGAACATGTTTGAAACAAACCTTCATAACAATAGTCTTTCAAGTTGGTAGCAGGCAATCTTGGTGCAGAAACCATTGTTGAACAATTTTTGAACAGATAAGCAAAACAATAGTCATTAGGTATTGTAGTTGATTTACCTGTTTTGTCAACAAGTGTCATTATATTTCCACTGACTTCAACAGTGTCGCCGAATTGGAATTGGCAATAGGCTGAGTCAGATCGACTGATCGAAATATTATTTCCACGGAACATAACACTATCCCCAATATTCGAAAGACTAATCGTTCGACCTATTGTATATGTCGTCCATGTATTGCCATCAAGAGAATACTCCAAATCATACGAATATGGCGATGTTACTACTGCTGGACTTTGAGTACTGGAAGAAATACTCGTTTCAAACACTTCATTTAGTTGAACTGTATTATTTGGACGTTTCGTTTTAACACATAAATAATCAATAGCAGACTCCTCTGTATCAAAGATTGCCGTAAATAACGTATCTTGGGTAACAACGATTTGTCTTGGATTATCAGTGTTGCCATCACTCCAATTGACAAAATGGTATCCCTTGTTTGCTGTTGCTGTCAACATTGCCGTATCTCCATAGAAATAAGAACCTGAACCGGTAACATTTCCCATTGATACATTATTAGCTTTGGCAGCAACATAATAAATTGAATCTCCTGTTTTAAAGAAAATCTCTTTAGACCAATCACTATATCCTGATGAACAGTGGTTTCTTATACGTGCAACATAATATGTATTAGGTTCAAGATTTTTTATCTCATAATTTATATAACCATAATCCCTGTCATTTATCCAACTGGCATCTCCAGATTTTTTATACTGAATATCCCATAGTTCTTGTGCAGGAATTTTAATTTTGTTAGTATCCACCACTTCTACGCCTTCGCCTGTAACGTTAATTACAGCAATTGTGTTTGATGCATCTTTTAGATAGAATGAAGCATTGTATGATTGACTTTCAATAGGATTAAAATTAATCCTTAATGCGTATGCACCAGATGGATATTGAATCAAATTCGTATTGGCAGATAAATCATTGTAAGGAGAATATACTGTATTTGCAGGCACCAATTCAACAACAGACGAATATCCTGCTGTCCCTATAGAAAAAATCGATGAAGGATTGCCCACAGCTGATTCTATTTGCAGCCCGCTTTCCGTCTTGAATGAAGTAAACAATCTTTCAAGTGGTATATCTATATATGCTTTACTACCAATTTTCACATTGCCAAACTCCACAGGAACTATATAGTTTTTCATGTCGTAATGCTGCGGTACTGGTATGGAAATTCTTGCATACTTTCTCTGAGTATTACGAAAATTATATATTCCTCCACCTGAAGGGTTCTCAATTGAAGTAGAAAGAATCGCTGTCTTTCCGTAGCCTTGAATCGTAAAAGGAATACTAATATATGTATCATCTGTAACATTTGTAATAGTACATACCCTCATTCCATCACAATTTAAACCAGAATTAAAACCATTCCTTGCCGACTTGCCATTTCGTACCGCATAAATTGAATTAGAACAATTAGCTTTTGGCAAATAGACACTATAACTTTTAGTATATTCTGTAATATCATTACCTATCAATTGATCATCAACATTCAAAACATACCACTCTCCATTAATATTTGTCCATGACATCATATTTTCCTCATCGTCTGCTTGCCTTGGATATTCACTTATATTCTGCTCACTATTGCTTATTTCAGCAACATTGTTGGTCACGCTGACAATAGGTGTACCCACACCACACTCATATTTTCTTTCAGCACATAATGTGCTAATTTTAATTTTTGAAGCCAACAATGCGCTTCTACCTGGCAGTTGTAACGCAACAAACTTACATCCATGATGACGACTGGCTGGTATATCTACCACTTCTGACGAAACATTATTTGTAATCTCAATCGTTTTTATACTTTCGAAACTTGTCAAATCATATAGAGACTCTAATAGACCAATATTAATATCTCTAGAACTAAGTAAACTAACGCCATTAGTATTAGCTTCAATAAATAATTTCCAGTCACTAGATAAATATGCAGGGTCATAAGGATCAACCAACGGAAGTACTACATAAATTGGCTTTGAGGATAGAGTAAAAGTGAGGTCTTCTTTATTTATCACAGATACTCCTAAGGTGTCTATCAAGTATAGATTTGAATTTTCCTGATAGCAATATGGTAATGATATAGGCTCTACAAAAGGTTCTGTATTTGGAATGAATATCGCATCTATCAATATATTATCATCAACGTATAAATGGATTATAGAATCAGTAGTTCCATCGCTCCAACATAAGAATTTGCACTCTGGAGCAGGGATTGCTGTGAGAGTAGCAGAATCACCAATATAGTAAGTGCCATAACCATTAACTATTCCATTGTTCGTATTTTGGCATGTAGGGCTTACATCATACGTTATCTTTTGGAAATTAGCCACCAACTGCATATCTTTTGTAACCACCACTTTCGTTACACTGTCTAATGTGCCATTACTCCAACCTTTAAAATAACAATTTGCAGCTGGTATTGCCTTTATTTCAACTGAATCACCATATAGGAATGAACCTCCACCCATAACGCTACCCCATTCCTCATTATTAGAGACTACTGACAATGTATAATTGACAGGCTTATAAACAAAATACTTAACTCCAGTTTGCGGATTCCCTGTAAATGTACCAGATGTACCCGCAAACATTTGTTCATTCCACAATTGTGCAGTAATAGTATTAGATGGTATTTGCCAAGCATAGCCTGGAGCATCTGTATTAATCACGAGAGAGTCACAACCAGCAAACATTCTATAATAACAAGAATCTGCAAGAGTTGTAGAATAAAGATCGGGAAGTGTAGTAAGGCTATAGCAACCATTAAACATTTCATAACAAGACCTTGTCGCAACTGTCCTTGCTAATATCTCAGGTGACTCAGTTAAATCTGTGCAATTGGCAAACATTCTTTCATAACAACTGGTTGAAAGTGCAATCGCAGGTAGTTTTGGAGCTGAAATCAGATTTGTACAATTTTCAAATAGTTTATAAAATGCGTATTTAGGTGCCGTAGTCTTCTCTAATTTTTCATCAATCAGCGACATAACATTTCCGCTTGCCGCTACTTTTCCTGTCATCTGGAAGTTCACATAATTTGTTTCAGATCTGGACGACATATTCCCATATTTTATAAAAAGCGAATCACCTTCATTCAAATTAATTGTGGTCGCATCTCTATTACTATTCCAATTCTTGCGAGAATTTAATGAGGTTTTTACACTTGACAATAATGAGAATAAACTTGAAATGCCATTAATATTAATGGTAATTGCAGCAGGACCATCAACAGCCGTCAAGCATAAATAATCAGAACTATAAAAGTTCGCCGTCAAAATAGTATCAGATGTTACTACAAATCCTAAAGTGTCTTTTTTACTGCCATTGCTCCAACTATCAAAGATGTATCCATCACGAGCAATCGCAACAAGATTAATTGTATCTCCATATTGGTGTATGCCAACGTTTCCTTCTACATATCCTCTTTCATTATTATTAGATGTTGCTGTAACAGAAAATTCGTCATAATCAAAGAATGCCGTTAAAGTGGTATCTTTAGTCACTATTACTCTTATAGTTTTTGAAGTAGATCCATTGCTCCACTTTACAAAATGAGCATTGCTTTTTGGTGTTGCAACAAGTATTGCTGTATCTCCATACACATACTGTCCACTACCTGTTACACTACCTTTATTTTTATCATTACAGGTGGCTTGAACATTGTACATTGTAGAAGCTACATAATAAGTGACATTCAAAGATGGCGTACCATTCATAGTACCACCAGTGCCTGTGAACATACCTTTTAAAGCCTCTTTAGCAGAAGTTGTAGCTGGAATTTTCCATTGTTTTCCTGGGCCATTTGTGTTGATTATTAATGACTGACAATTATAAAACATGTGGTCGCAACAATTGTCCGCCAAAACCGTTGCGGGTATAGTTTCAATCGTATTGAGAGATTTGCAATTATAAAACATCAGATAATAGCAACATGTCGTTAACGTTGTTGCAGGCAAGAGCGGAGTTTTCTTAAGCGACGAACAACCGTAAAACATCTGATAATAACAGCAATCTGCTAATGTAGTAGCTGGCAAAGCCGGTGCTGTTTTGAGAGCACTACATCCATAAAACATTGAGTTATAGCAGTATTTATTCAATTTTGTAGATGGTAATATTGGTGCACTCAATAGTAATTTACAATTTTGGAAAAGCCCTTGAAAAGCATAAGAATGAAGTTGTAAATCAGGACAATCAGGGCCATAAAGAGACATTATATTTCCTGACGCATCTACTTTACCATTATCAGGACTGGAAAAGTAGAACCTTGATGTAGAAGAAGTATGACTACTTCCACCAAATGACTGAGCACTTGTTTGGTTGGATGCTGCGCGAAAATAGACACTCTTATTTGCATTAATTGTAACATCTGTATTTGATGTATAATTGCTCCAACTGATGCCATTTGTAGAATACTGAATGGTATGAGTCGCATTCTTTATTTCAAAACACACAGTCACACTACCGCCTTTTGCAGTGAAACATAATGGCGAATTATCCGCATAAACGTTGTTGGCAATAAATAGCATAGCCAACCATACTGTCAAGATTGCAATCAATCTTGGAAATTGAGTAATTTTTGTCTTCATATTGTAAGTATTATTTTTCAAATATTTCACCCAAAACGCTGTGGCATAGACACAAAAAAACGCAGCCCGCAATTGTCATTCTCCTTGTTGAGGTTCTGGATAACCCGTATAGCAAGAATGACAACGTAGCCTGCGCCGATATGTATTACAGCACTATAAAAAGTGCACGTAAATACATACGCCACAGGCATTCATTGAAACATCTCGCTTCGGGCTATACAAAATTTTCCAGATTTCAACAAGCCGAAACAAGCGTCAATAAACGCCTAAATAATATGTCTGCTTCCCCACCCCTTATGAGACACTCCCATGGCGCAGGTTTGCGGTTGCAAAATTACGACAATTTTTTGAGGTGGACAAATGTTTTTGAAAGTTTTTTTGAGAGTTGTTTTTGAAGCCCGATTCTTCGACCATTGCTGCAGTATTACTCGACCATCGTACAAGAATCTCCACGAATTCTTGTACGATGGTCGAGTAATGGTCGAGTTCTCCCCGAATGTTCCAGCAATAAAAGAGTGATTATTTTATGAGATGTTTAAGTTGCATTTTTTGACATTAAGTCTGAAAACTCCTGACTAGTAAGTTGGTTTCACGTTGCAAAAGTCGTGCAAATGAGAGCAGAAGCCAAATTTATTTGGATTATGCCGAGTGCAGCCGACCTTCGCAATTTTTTTTTGCAAAGTAACAAAAATTATCTGATATGGCAAAAGAATTTAAAGGTTATTTTTCCTAATTTATATCAAACATATCGTCAAGGGTTACCTCTGCCTGTATTTCGCCCCATTCGGCATTGCGCGTCACCCCATCTGTAGTAACCATGACAGTATGAATGGCTTTCGAGGTATTAGTTGTGTTCCTCAACACATTCTGTTTCTGAGTAAGCTCGTCGCAATAACTTGATGTCAAAGTGTATTTTCCCTTTGAATATTTCATTTCGCACATATCAATTATCCCGTCACTTCTGTCAATCAGCAGGTCAATCTGCGCACCATGGTTGCTGTCTCCTGGTTTTGCAATACGACGCCATGAATATTCGCTTGTCATTATTCCGCTGATACCGAGTTTTTTCTTTATCTGGTCAACATGCCATAGTCCGACCCTTTCGAAAGCAAGTCCACACCATGTGTTATGTTTAGGTGTACCTGCCATACTGCTCCAAAAATTTGAACTGCGGTGTTGCCCGCTCAGAAACTCATAATAGAACAAGGTGTAATGATCCATCAGCTGAAAGATGTCACACTTTGATTTGTGTCCCATCATGGTATAACTGCGTATGAATCCGCACCATTCGAGGTCGTGCAGAATCTCACTGAATCTGCCATTATCCTCAAAACCACCTTCGTTGAGAAGTTCGATGCGCGTCATTCCGGATTTTTTGTGAGCCAGCAATTGTATCACCTTAATATATGGGTCTGGGTTGTTGAACAATGATGCGTATAACATCTCAAATTCGTCATGTAATTCGCCATCTGAAGAGAATACAAGCCGGTCTATTTCTTGAGCAATGCTTGCTCCTTTATGCAACAGGCTCCAATAATAAGGAACTCCGCCAAACACCATATATGCATCAAGAATCTGTTTCCTGGTCAAGACCAGACCTCTTGACTTTGCCATTTTTTCGCAAAGGCCAAGAGAAAAAGGCTTAAGCGAAATACGATGGTTCAGACGGTTGTGCAATCCTCCTTTGTTCTTGATTATTTTCTTGACCATCCAAGATGTGCTGCTGCCGCAAACTACAAACACGATGTCTTTCCGCGCTGAAGCCCAGCCATTCCAAAACGATTCAAGTTCAGACAGAAAGCCAGATCGGGGAGCATCCATCCATGGCAGTTCATCTAAAAAAACAATTTTTTTGCCTTTGGGAAGCGTATTGATGTATCGTTTCAGTTCACAGAAAGCCTCACCCCAGTTGGTAAGTTCTGACGTGTCTTGTTGTCCGTGTTCCTTGAGAACCTGTCTGAAATGCTGCAACTGCTTTTTTGTGGATAAATTAGCAACTCCTGTATATTGAAAATCGAATTTATATCTGTATGCTTCACGTATGAGAAATGTCTTGCCAACACGACGTCGTCCATAAACTGCTATGAACTGTGAATACTCTTCCTGCAAAGCACCTTGCAATATTGCCCTTTCATTATCTCTTCCTATTAGCATAATATTGCTGTTTTTTTAGAAACATTCATTTGTCCGAATTTCATCCATAAATCAGCGGAAACTCCATTTTTTTTATACTTTCCGCTGATTTATGGTTGCCGACATGCGCTATATATCGCTCCTTGAAATGATATTATATGCCTACAAACCTCCTATTATCAATTTGTTAACATTACAATGTCGTTCCACAAAAGCATCTATATGCGCAATTATCTTTTGCCGTTGCAAAGTAACAAAAATTATCTGATATGGCAAAAGATTTTGAAAGTTATTTTTTAATTAACAGTTCAGAACAAATCAGAAGAATCGCATCCTCGCTTAACACATTTCTTGAGAGAACGCTTAAATTGACCAGTATAACTGATTGAATACATGATTATCCGAATATTTGACTAACAAGGTCTGCTGAGTTCTTGGCATGAAATACATCGCCATTCTTTATATCTTCCAAACCTCGGTCAATACCGGTCAATACTGTCCGTTCATTGTCAGAAACGCATACTCTTGTTATGCCTTTTATCATTTCAATGGCTTTCTTGATATCTTCAACTACTGCATTATTGTCCAAACTAATGTCCAAATGAATGATCTTTGGCTGAACGGAATAAGTTTCTGTTGGCTCATGAGCCATCATTTGCTCACCTTCTAATATTTCATATTGTTTATTCATAAGTATTTGATTTTTCTGGATATTCTGTAAATCAATCATTTAGTATAATCATCCCAAGCAGTTGATTTCACGTTGCAAAGGTCGTGCAAATGAGAGCAGAAGCCAAATTTATTTGGATTATGTCGAGTGCAGCCGACCTTCGCAATTTTTTTGCAAAGTAACAAAAATTATCTGATATGGCAAAAGAATTTGAAGGTTATTTTTGTTAACGCACGAAAAGTGGACACACATTGATATTTGTCGGCTGCAATTGTGAAGAGGGCATCAGCACTGGAGTTGAGAGCTGTCTCGACAGAGTCCTGAATGATACTTATCACAAAGCCGGCAGCAACTGCCTGCATTGCCACTTCGTTGCCTATCCCAAAAAGCGAACATGCCATTGGGACAAGCAGCAATGAACCACTTGCCACTCCTGACGAGCCACATGCACCAAGCACCGAGACAAGGCAAAGAACGAAAGCAGAGAGGATACCTACCTCTATGCCAAGGCTATGACAAAGCGAAAGGGTCATGACTGTTATGGTAACAGCAGCACCATTCATGTTGATTGTTGATCCCAACGGTATGCTGACAGAGTAGAATTCCGGCTGTACACCCATCTCCTTACACAATTTGATGTTCATTGGAATATTGGCTGCACTGGAACGTGTGATAAAAGCGGTAAAGCCACTGTCTCGCAAACATCTGAACACAAGCGGATATGGATTCTTACGGAGCAGTATTGCAACGATTAACGGATTTATCACAAGGGCAACTACCAGCATTGTGCCAGCAAGTAGAAGGATAAGATGACCGTATGTCTTGAATATGGAGAGGCCATTCTGAGAAATGGCGTTAAACACTATACCAAGTATGCCGAGCGGAACACAGAGGATAATCCAATGAATGACTTTACTGGTTGCCTCTGTGAGTTCTGACATCAAGCCAAGTGTCTTTGGCGAACCAAAACACTTCAATGCCAATCCAAACAGAACTGACCAGAAAAGTATTCCAAGGTAATTGCCTTCTGCAAGAGACTTGACAGGATTTGCAACAATGAGTGATGCCATATTGCTGAAAATTGCATACATGTCTGTCTGGACAGAACCTATCGAGACATCCTCGACACTCTTGACAGGAATATCGACAGGAAAAAGGTAGCAGTTGACTATGGCAAGAGCGGCAGCAAGAACCGTTGACAGAAGATAAAGGAAAATGACAAGACCAAATTTCTTGCCAATGCCTGCCTGTGCTGTTGCAATGGAGTATGTGACAAGGACAAGAACCAACAATGGCGCAATCGCCTTGAGAGAACCCATGAAGATAGTCCCTAACATGCCAATAATGGTAATGTTTGGACAAAGCAAAGCCAGTATCGTGCCTAAGACAAGTCCAATAATAGCACGAGTGAAGAATCCCATTTTATGGAATATTCCAGCTATAGAATGTGTCATAATGTATATTCTGTTTTGCGTGCAAAGGTACGAAAATTATCTGATATAGCGAAAGAAAATGAAGGTTATTTTAAGCAATAAATTCTTTGCGAAATTCATTGCTGATTCAGAAAAAAGTTGTACCTTTGCAGTTTCAAAAAGTTTTTCTCCATACAGAAATGCAATTTATAAGAACATTGGTTTTTACAGCAATCGTGCTTTTGCTGGCAGGTTGCGCAAAGAAAGAACAGTCATCTGCCCTTGAATGGGTTGACGCTGGTCGTGAGGTGAACGAGAATTATGCTGACGTTATTTGGTTCACCGGCACTCTGTTTGACAATGCAACGTATGAAGCAGGTGACGAATACCGCATAAGGCAGACTGACGAGGAGAAAGAAATATACAATGGTCCAACGCTTTGGGCAAGAGACAACCTTTTTCCTGACTCACTGAATTTCTTTGCCCCATACTATCATCAGTTCACTTTCAGCAGTCTGAACCTTTCTGAAGAGTGTTTCGACTCGCTTTGCAATGTTGTATATGACGAGGCGTATGAGGCGTTTCACTATTACATGGAGAACATGAACAACGGCAGACCTTACATTCTTGCAGGAATGAGCCAGGGAGGTATGATTGTGAATGGCATTCTGAAACGCATGACTGACGAGGAATACTCGAAGATGGTTGCTACATATACTTTGGGTTACGGCATTTCTGCCGAAGACATGACGTGCAGTCACATCAAACCTGCACAGGGGGCAACAGACAAAGGTGTTGTCGTTTCGTTCAATTCTGTAAAATCGCAGGATGGCATCTGGCCTTTGGTATATAATGATGCAAGGGCTGTAATAAACCCTGTTTCGTGGACGACTGACACTGTTACAGCAACTTTCGTTGCAATGGGAGATACTGTCACAGTAAGCATAGACAGTACGTTGAATGTGCTGATGGTTCAAGGATGGAGTCACCATCAACCAACCAACATGAATGAGAGTTGGGAAGAGGACAACCTACATTTAGAAGATTTGATAATGTATGCACCTTTGGTACGACGCAATGTACTTGATAGAGTCTATAACAAATAAAAAAACTTATGAGGACTATTGAAGAAATATTCGGAGACTTACGCAAGATTGACCTGACGTATGTCAACACAGAAGACAATTCAGTCTATCTCGTCCTGTTCTGCCGTGGAGAGTTTAACGGCTCATGCGACTACCAGAAAGCACTCATCGACAAGATGAACTGCTATCTGAAACATATCCGCAGCGAATGGTTCCAGACTGAATACAAGGGACTTCCTGCAAAAGTAGTAATATCGTTTGACGCTAATCCCCACCCTTTGGTACTTGAGATGCTGAACAACTGCCTGAAATGGTTTGACGACCAGGGTGTGACGCTTCTTTTCCAACTAAACGACCGCTATTTCTCCATCCACCGAAAAGAAGAAGAAACTAACAATCAAATATAATAAACACTATGTTTTCACCAAAAATCAAGTATATCGGCTGTGATGATGCCGATATGCATTTGTTTGAGAGTCAGTATGTCACTCCTGACGGAATGTGCTACAACAGTTACATTCTGATGGGCGAAAAGGTGGCAGTGACAGACACTGTTGACCCTCGCAAGAGTGAGGAATGGCTTGACAACCTGGAGAAGGCTCGCGAAGGACGCAAGATTGACTATCTTGTCGTTCATCACATGGAACCTGACCACGCTGGTTCTATCGGTACTTTTCTTGAGAAGTACCCTGAAACAACAGTCGTTGCAAGTGCAAAGGCCCTGCAATACATGCCTCAGTTTGGCGTGGAACCTGCACACACAATGGAAATAAAAGAGGGAAGCACTCTTGACCTTGGCGGTCTGACTCTTGCTTTTGTTTCTGCCCCTATGGTGCACTGGCCAGAGGTAATGATGTCTTATTGCCCAGAAGAAAAAACTCTTTTCTCGGCTGACGGTTTTGGAAAATTCGGTGTCTATCATGCAGACGAGGATGACTGGGCTTGCGAGGCTCGCCGCTACTATTTCAACATCTGCGGAAAATACGGCAAGCCTGTGTTCAACGTGCTCCAGAAGGCTGCAGGTCTTGACATTCAGACTATCGCCCCTCTGCATGGTCCTATCCTTGATGGCGAAAAGATGGCAGAGGCTCTGCGTCTCTATACAATCTGGAGCCAGTATCAAGTTGAAACTGACGGCATTCTCGTTGCTCATGCTTCAATTCACGGAAATACAGCAAAGGCTGCTGAGAAACTTGCAGAGATGCTGCGCAAGCGTGGAGCAGAGAAGGTTGCTGTGGCAGACCTTTGTCGTGATGATATGGCAGAGGTTATTGAAGATGCTTTCCGCATGGGTCGTATGGTGCTTTGCTGTGCAACTTACGATGGCGACATTTTCCCTCCAATGCACTATTTCCTGCATAAGCTCTCTATCAAGGCTTACCAGAACCGCCGTGTTGCCCTTGTCGAGAATGGCACATGGGGACCTCAGGCAGGCCGCATAATGCGCGACATGCTCTCGAAAATGACCAACATCGAGATTGTTGAACCTATGGTGACTATAAAGTCGTCGCTTAAAGAAAGTGACATGCCGGCACTTGAAGCACTGGCTGATGCAATAATGAAATAAATAAAAGAGTCACGGGCAAAAGCCCGTGACTCTTTTTATTCTGCTGCCGTATGGAACGGCACAAGATGAACTTCGCTGCGACGACCATATTGCTTGTCGTACGAGAAATAAATCAGATAATAATCCGTATCTTTCTTCTGACAGCGGTAATCGTCAGTCGTTATCGTCTGATTGCCACTGAGCAATGTGATTTCTCCATTTTCCGACATATCGGCTGACATTATATCAACGGCCATCTCGCCAAGAGTATGTCCCTCGCCCTGAAAAAACTCAACGTAAGTCTTGCGCTGAAGAGATACAAAGTAAGTGTCGTTGTTTGTTGTGGTGAACGTTGCATCAACACCATTGACGTATGTCTGAGTTATATCGACAGAAATCTCGTTTGTCGAAGGAACCATCTCTGCAGTAGTGACTTCGCATGTATAAACGTAAGTTATACGCTCACCGACATCGTCAATGCCATAAGCATAAATCACATAATCAGACTTTGGGTCAAGCAGGTATGTAAAGTCAGAGAAATTATACGACTGCTTGCCTTTCACACATTTCTCAAGCATGAGTTCGTACCAAGGCTCACTTGTTGACTGACTGACAAACTGAAACCAACTCTTCTCAAAGCCATAGATACTGTCTGAACTATAAGTACTCTCAGTGAGATACTTTGCCTTCGACATTCCATAGACATAGTATGTCACGTCAGGGTCGGAACATTCAGTAGTGAACTGAATCTCGTTGCTCGTCACATTAGTCACTGTGATGGTAATCACAGGCTTAGACTCAGCAGACGATTTGGTCTCATCCTTCTTCTTGCAGCTGCATAAGAGCACAAGAAAAACGGTAAATGATAACAGTAATTTTTTCATAATGATATTTTATTATTCGAACAGATATCCTTGGCAATAGCAATAACAAGACTTCTCGTCGTCATCAAAAAACCTTATCACAAGACAGTAAATGACAATTGTATATCCTCTGCATGAACGAATGGTAATCTTATCACCATAATCTTTACGAGCATCAATCGTTGTACGAAGACGAATAGTGTCGTCAGTAGCAACCGGCACACTCAATTTCAAAACAAATATGCCGTTTTCACGCCTTTCTTCTACAGAACAAACAAAAACATCCTGACGTACCTTTGTGCAGCCATCAGGTATGTCAACCATATCTAAATCCTTGCGATCAACAATGTCAAATTCGTGAGACTTGCCAGCAGTTACACTTTCAGGATTAATGTATTCAGTGATAATAAAGTCATCCTCTCCGTATTTCACCCACTGGCTTACACACTCCTTGCCATAGGTATTGGCAATATACCCCATCTTTGAAGCAATGGCATTTGCTTTCTCATTTGGCAAACTGCCATACCACTCCTCCAGTTCATCGGCTGTAAGGACATGATCAGGGAATGCGGGAGTGGCTTCTGCTATCAGCTGCTCTGTCTCGTTCATGAGTATGCGCTTTGTGATGCTTGCAAAGTTAGCTCCCGGAATGACGGATACAAGAATAAAGAGGAGGCAGAAAGATGAGGTTATGACAGTCAACACCTTGAACCTACGGACGGACGAAATGAGAAGAAGGATTGAAACGACATAGAACCAAATGTTGATGCCAAGCACATAAAAACGGTCAACGGTCCAACCATAATCGCAGATACGCCTGATTATGCCAATGGTCATCAGTATCACAGCAGGAAGGACAATTACCGGAAGAAGATAACGCATGATGCGCCAGAAACGGCCTGGCACGTCACTGCTTATTTCAGAATGAAGCAGAAATTCAACGGCAAGCAACTCTGCCATCACACCTGCCGTGAGATAAGAGACCATTCCGTCTGGCAGCTGCCATGTCACGACAATCTTGGCAATGTAGATATAAAGGACCAGTAGATATAGGAAAAGTATAGGTAGAAAGATGAACTTACCTAATTTAAGTGCAACCTTCTCGGCAAAATCAGTTGCCATCCCTCTCTCCCCCCACCATCGGCATGGCAAGCACAAGCATTGAGCCAAAGAGGGCTGTAAAGGAGAATGTCCAAATATAACCATACAGATTCCTTATTTCAACATTGAACAGTTCAGAAAACAGCTGGACCAGCAGAGATATTGCACCTGTGGCAAGAAGCGTTGCCAAGCATAGCAAAGTGGCTGTAACCAATGTGTCTCCGAGAAAACGAACGAAAGACGTGTCACCCTTCTGCCTGATTGTAGGAATGATAAAAACAGAGATGACAATAGCAGTATATATCGCCACATGTCCATAAACAGCCTCAATGCCCATTGTATCCGGCAATATCCACCAATAACAGTCGGCAGCTATTGCCAATATTCCTATGACATTTATAATGTCGGAAATATTCTTTTTGAAACGTGAGAATTGCACCATGGTGGTGAAGAAGAAACAGGCGGCAAAGAAGAACGACGATATGGCCGCATTGCGATAATTCCCCCAATCAGTAAATTCAGCCTTCGTCCATACAATCAACGCAATACCCAGACATATAGCAAAGAGCATTGGCAGCCAGGCTATGCGAAAACGTGTGCTCCATTCGTAATCACGAATGACTTGACGAAGTTTTGAGAATAGTTTCATGTTTCCTTGACTAATACGTTGTATAATCCAGCACCCTTGGCTGTGAGAAGGTACTTCTGCCGTGGGTGACGCGGGGATTCAGGATAAAGCATCCTTATTTGCAGATACACGGCCTGCCTCTTCGACATCTGCATCGCCACTGCCGTGCTCAGTCTTTCTAACGTAATACTCATGCACCAGCTTGCGGGCCTCATCAATGGTTATCTCGCCTTCGATATTACGTCTGGCAGTTTCTTGAAGGTATTCGGAAGTCTTAAGCCCATCAACAGCCTGCAGACCAATAGCCGTGCTCCAGGCAAAGGCTTTCTCCTTTTTGTCTGGTTCTCCCTGACGGATATACTGATTGAAATCTATGTATTGCTGTTTGACTTCCATACTGATTTATTGTTGCAGATTGCGAATACGGTCAAGCAATGTGGGGTGTGAATAGTGGAAGAATACAAATGCAGGGTGCGGGGTGGGATTTGAAAGGGCATGAGCTGAGAGTTTCTTCAATGCACTTATCTGATGAGGTGCGAGATTGCATTTTTGCGTAAAATCATCTGCCTCAAACTCATGACGACGGGAAATTGCATTAGACGCAAGGCTGATTATAGTGTCGATAGGATCATAGAGCGTATAGAAGAGATACATGTTTATGTGGAACGAAGCGACACAGCCTATTGCACCTGCACAGAGATTATACCGAAGAGTAAGACCAAGCAGCACAAACATGACAAGCGAAGTGGTCAGGGACGATACAATACCCTTAATAGTATGATGACCTTTGTAATGACCTATCTCGTGTGCAAGGACGGCCAAGATTTCATCGGTTGTTAATTGCTCAATAAGTGTATCGTAAAGGACTATACGCTTGCGACGGCCAAAGCCTGTGAAATAGGCATTGCCGAGTGTTGAACGCTTGCTTGAGTCCATCACGAAAATATTGTCTATCTTAAAGTTGACGTTTGTTGCGAGTTTCTCGATAGCGTCACGAAGTTCACCTTCCTGCAATGGTGTCTGTTTGTTGAACAGCGGCACAATGAGGTTTGAATAGAAATAGGTCATGAAAAGGGAGAAGAGAGACATCACACCCCATGCAAGAAGCCAGAAATAATCCGGCAGAGTGTCGTAGATAGGCACTACCGCGAATAGTATTATGAAAGTCAGGAGTATGTTGAGTGCATTTGACTTAAGCCAGTCAAGAATAAATGTAGTTGGTGTAGTACGGTTAAAGCCAAAACGTGCCATCAAGTTGAAAGTGCGGTAAGCAGAAAACGGAATATTGATAATGCTGGAAGCTATGGAAAGAATAAGGAAAAAGGCTATTGCCATCAAGGTGTCAAGAAGTATTTGTGACTCTACAGGATAGCAGTAGAAAAAACGATGGATACATTCATCGAGAAAACGATAGCCCCAGAAAAGCATGACGATCGTGACAAGGAGGTCAAAAGAGTTTGAAATCCAGGAAAAACGACGACTTGCCCTGTTGAATTCAAGTTGTTTCTTGCGTTTCTCTTCATCGTAAATGTCGGCAAGTTCTGGCGGAACAGGCTTATTCTCCCAACCAGCATTAAGAATTGAGAGAGTGCGCGACAGAACAAAGTCGAATATTATTATGCCAAGTAAGAGGTAGAACATGATGTAAGTTTGCCATCAGCACAGAAATACCTCGTATGTGGGTATTCCTGCACAAGTTGCATATTATGTGTAGCCATAACAATGGCCGTACCACTCTTGCTAATCTCCTCAAGAAGATCCATAATGCCATGAGCCGTCTCAGGGTCAAGATTTCCCGTTGGTTCATCTGCTATTATAAGCTGTGGCAGATTGAGCAGTGCACGGGCTATAACAATACGCTGCTGCTCACCACCCGACAATTGATGTGGCCACTTATAACCTTTGTTAGACATCCCTACCGTGTCAAGAACAAACTGTATGCGCTCCTCTATGGCTTTCTTCTGACGCCAGCCAGTAGCACGAAGGACAAACTCAAGATTGTCGTGTACAGAACGGTCAATCAACAATTTGAAATCCTGAAAGACAATACCTATCTGACGACGAAGCATTGGAATGTCACGTTTTTTTAGGTGCATCATGTCGTATTTATCAAACATACGTGCTTCACCAGCAATAACTGGAAGTTCGGCATACATAGTCTTCAACAGAGTACTCTTGCCAGAACCTACCCGACCACAGAGGTAAATAAACTCACCCGGATTTACAGCAAGGTCAACGCCAGACAGAATTTCCATTTCCGCATGGAATATCGAAACTGCTTTATAATCAACTATAGCCATTATTTCTTGAAATTTTTTATAATAGACATGGAGATGATGCGAACAGGTTCTTCTGGACGGTCGTTTGCGCCAGTCTTAACAGCATTGAGTTTGTCGAGCACCTCAAAACCTTTGACAAGTTCACCAAAGACTGTGTATGCGCCATCAAGATGAGGGGTACCTCCAAAGGTCTTATAGAAAAGACGCTGATCGTCTGTATAATGGAAATCAGGTTTTTCGAGTGCTATGCGAAGACGCTGCTCCATCATCGTAAGTTCTTGGTCGGTAAGTGTCTTGCCCTGGACAATATAGAACTGACAACCACTGGAAGCACGTTCTGGGTTAACGACATCTGACTGGCGTGCTGCACATAAAGCGCCACGTCTATGATACAACTCTGGAAAGTTTATCTCTGCCGGTATCTTATATCCAATGTCGCCTACGCCAAGCATACCTGTATAAGTAGAGTCCTTTGAGTTAGGGTCGCCTGCCTGCACCATGAAATCCTTTATTATGCGGTGAAAAAGCACATTATCGTAATAGCCTTCGTGGACAAGCTTAAGAAAATTGTCACGGTGCTGTGGTGTCTCGTTATAGAGAGCAACGACCATTGAGCCATAATTGGTCTCTATTTTTACCTGAGCGCACTTCTTGATATCTCGCTGTGGAATTTGAGCGGATATCGACAAAGTCAACAAAAAGGCTATTGCCAGAAGAGAAATCTTTTTCATATTCATAGGATTTATTTTACAATACTCTTTTCAATCTTTCAAGAGCCTCTTTCAGAGGCACATCAAACTCACAGCCTGCAGCATTCTTATGGCCACCGCCACCAAAAAGTTCTGCAATCTTGTTTACAGGAACATCACCCACAGAACGCAACGACACATTAATCTGATTCTTCTCTTCACGGACAAGAATAGAGCGGGTAACCTTCGAAATCTGCAAAGGCATATTTACAAATCCTTCAGAGTCGCCATTCTTGTAATTATATTTCCGCATATCAGCCTGTGTCAGGACAACCAATGCTGTCTTACCGTCATTTAGAAGTTCCATCTTCGACATAAGATAACTCATCAGTTTGAAACGGTCGGCAGTATAGGTATGAAACAGGTGATTATATAATTCTGTCTTGTCAATTCCTGTCGCTATGAGGTCGCCTATTATGTAATAAAGTTCAGGGTCGTTGGCAGAAAATGCAGTATTGCCCGTATCAGTCGTTATGCCTATCATAAGATACTCTGCCAATTGGCGGTCAATCACCTCTGTCCCACTCAATGCCTTGATAAATTTGAATACAAGCTGGCATGTGGCAGCAGCCTCTGGATCAGAAAGAACAAAATCCGCCTCAATTTCCAACCCAAGATGATGGTCAATGACCATTTTTGGCGTTTTATGCGCATCAACTATAGGACGAATGGCACTAATACGACTCATCTGGTTATAATCAAGGCAAATATGAAGATCCGACTCACGAATCAATCTTGTGGCAACATCAGGTTGATCCTCAAAAATGACAGTATCCTTTATGCCAGGTATCCAGTTAAAAAACTCAGGATATGCATTTGGATATACAACTGTAGTACGCTTGCCAAGAGTTCGCAGATAATATGCCATGGCCAAAGTAGAGCCAACGGCATCTCCATCCGGACGTATATGACCGGTCAGTATAATATTATTTGCCTCGTTGATAAGCCGACGAGCTGTCTCAATATTTTCAATCATTTCTTCTGGGATATGAACATACCAATTATTACTACACCTATTCCAACAACCTTAACCCAGGTCATTGGATTTGGGTCATTGTTTATCATTGCCATGAGCCATACGAAGAGTGCTGTTACTCCGGGCTGTATGTTGTTGAATACAGCAGCTCTGTTAGGTCCAACCACCCTCACGCCATACGAATAGAAGAGGAATGCTATGCAGGACGATGTTAAGGCGAGCAACGCCACGTCAAGAAATGCCTTTTGCAGTTCACTGGCAGGCAGAGTGACAAACACTGCCTTCATCTGGTCCATATCGACTATCAATGCCGTAGGAATGAAAAATACGAGAGATATGCATAGCATATAGAATACCACCGAGAGAGTGTTGTATTCTGCAGGGACTCTACGCAAGACAAGCGAGTAAACCACAGCACTCAGCATTGCCAAACCAAGATAGACAAGGCCAATTGTATCGGCCGTGAACTTTCCTTTCTCCAAAATAACCATAAGTGCTCCTGCTATTGATATGACTATACCCACGAGACTCATTATCGTTACCTTCTCGTGGATGAAGAAGTAAGTCATAAATGGTGTGAGCAGTGGAATAAAGGCAAGTACCACACAAGTCACCATTGAGCCAACATGCTGTACGGCCGATGCTTCGCAAAGGAAATATAGATAGAACTCGCAAAACGCAGCAAGTATGAACCATCGGAACATCCGCCAAGGAACACGCACAAGCTTACCTGTAGCCAATGCAATGGCACCAAGGACCACCGCGGCAATAGTAAGACGTATAGATACCAGAGTAGCAGGCGGAAAAACCCGCAATGCCAACTCAGTTATAATATATGATGTACCCCAAAATATCTGAGCAATAATAAGGCCAACTATTGCCAAGAAGTTCTTGTCCTGCAAATTATTGATCATCGAACGATAAACTTATTCACAAATGTTGCAGTGCGCACAATATATACACCAGGAACTACGCCAACAAGCGAAATGCGTGCATCAGAAGATGTAGCCTTCTGCTCAATGATGACATTGCCACGAAGGTCAACTACAGAAATCATCTCACCTGTTTCAACTCCATTTACAAAGACGTATTCAGAAGCTGGATTTGGATATACAAATATTGTGTTCATTTCAAGATTCTCGACAGGGGCACGCTTTCCAAGAGTCTGGAAAGGAGTAGAAGCCAAAGCTCCCCAGACAGAGTCTGCATTCATACCCACTGCGACAAAGAGGTAGTCTGTTTCTGGCTCAAGATCATTCCATTTCCACGTATCTGCCTCGTATTGCTCATAATCTTCGTCTTTTAATAATTTGGTAATTGAATCATTTGTCAAAGAATCTGCATTTATTGAATCAGTGACTATGAAATAACTTTTAATCGAGTCCGACAATGATGAAGGGATTATCATATCCTTGAACATCATAGTCTGGTCATTCGGAATTGCAGTAGCAATAACACTACCATCAGTAATATTCGATACTGATACAGTAATGACGCTGGCACCGTGGCCACCACCTTTTTCTGTAGCAACAGTATCTGTGCACAGCACACGCTGGCCAGAAGAACTTTTGGCTACAGCATAAATTACATACTCTTTGTTAGGCACCCTACCAGTCCAGGTGTATGCAGTATTTGCAGAATATTCAATACCACATACCTCAACAAGATCCATAATATTGACTTGCCACTGTTCCATACTACCAGATTCCACAGCCAGAATGGAATAAGAGACACAATCTGCATTCTTTGCGAATGAACATGTAATAGTAATATTAGTAACCGCATCAACAGTGATGGTGACTGAAGGTGCCGCTGTAAGCAGACAAGCAGAAAACAGTGCAACTGCCGAAAGTAAAAGTTTTTTCATAATGTTTTATCCTTAAATGGATTTTGGCTTATGTAAAGGCCAAGTATCACAACAAATATGCCAATATATTTGTTCCATGCCAGCAATTCGCCTGTCAATGCCCACACACAGAGAGGTGTAAGTGCAGGGATAAGGTTGGAAAAGGCATTTGCACGGGCAACGCCTATATAGCGGACGGCATTGCAAAAGAAAATATAGCTTGCCACAGAGCAGAACACTGCCAATATAATTATTGAACCTACAGCACTAATTTCCGGTTTTGCCATTGGCTTGTTCATGTCCATTATTGCCCAAGCAGGCAGGAACATGGCAAGTGATGTAAGGTCTATCCAAAACACTATAGACGCAGGTTTGTATTTTGCATCAACCTTGCGGAGACATATACAATACAAGACGGTTGTAAGTGCAGCAAAGACAAGGAGAAGAATCCCGACAGGGTCTATCACAAGTCGTTCGCCGACAAGCACTATCAGCAATATGCCGACCGCTGATATTGGCAGACCTATGAACGTGAACTTTGACACTCGCTCACGCAGTATCAAATAAGCCAGAAATGGCGACATCTGTGGACCTAACGCAAGAACCAATGATGCTGTGTTTGCGTTTACTCGCTGCAGGCCGTATGCCTCAAGTATAAAATATACGAAAGGCTGGAAAAACGCTGCAAGTGCAAAGAGTTTCAGTTCACTTTTGGTCGGACGGAACAGCTGCTTCGTCGCTATGCAGTATACTAACAGCAACAGGGTTGCCAGCAAAATTCTACATACAACAACTGTCACTGGCGAAAAACAACCAAGTGCCTGCTGCGTGAAGACAAAAGAACTGGCCCAGAAAAGTTCGGCAAAGACTACGCCTATGTAAGCCCAGGTTTTTGAATTCATTTAAAACCGATAATGTGCCTTACCTCTCGGAGTGTTGCCGACGCAGACTCACGGGCTGCCTCTGCTCCCTGACGCGCTACCCTGTCAAGCATTTCAGTGTCTGCACCGTACTCTATTATCTTCTCGCGGATAGGATCTGTAAATTTCACAATGTCCTCAACCAGCTGTTTCTTCAAATCGCCATAACGTATTGAACAATCGTTCCATCGGTCGTTGAAGAAATCGTATGTCTCTTTGGTAGAAACAATATCGAGAAAAGTGAAGAGATTCTGTATTACCTCTGGCTTTTCAGAGTTTGGTTCTGTAGGTCCTGAGTCTGTGACAGCCTTCATCACTTTCTTCTTAATCACGTTTGGTTCGTCACACAGATATATGCAATTGCCTTCAGACTTACCCATCTTGCCCGAACCGTCAAGACCAGGAATCTTCACCGCCTTGGCAGACAGCGAAAAATTCTGAGGCTCTGGAAAGAACTCCACACCATAAATAGTATTGAAGCGACGTGCGTAATGGCGCATCATCTCCATGTTCTGCTCCTGATCCTTGCCTACAGGCACTTTCACTGCACGATGTGCAAGTACGTCAGCAGCCATCAGAGTTGGATAGGTCAACAATCCAGCATTTACGTTGTCCGGTTGTTTGCGGGCTTTCTCTTTGAAAGTCGTGCAACGCTCCATCTCGCCGAGATAGGCATTCATGTTAAGATAGAGATAAAGTTCAAGCACTTCTGGAACGTCACTCTGCACATATATAGGAGCCAACTGAGGGTCAATGCCACAAGCCAGATATTCAGCAAGTATAGTGCGTGCAGACTGCTGAATATTCTCAGGTTTAGGGTGTGTCGTGAGGGAATGCCAGTCGGCTATGAAAAACATGCACTGGTACTCCTTCTGCATTTCCAGGAAACTGCGCACAGCCCCAAAATAGTTGCCCAAGTGGAGGTTTCCCGTCGGGCGTATTCCACTAACTACAATTTCTTTCATCTATTTTTATTCGGCTATCAAGAGGAAATAGTTCTTCTTGCCTTTCTGAACAATCATATATTTACCATCGAGGAGCATATTCTCGCCTATTGTTGCATCAAGGGCAAGTTTCTCCTTGTTAATGCTTACGCCATTTGCCTGAATCATCTTGCGGGCCTCACCTTTTGATGGGAAGACCTGAGTCATCTCTGCCAGCAAGCTGAGAGGCTGAACTCCAGTCTTGATGTCAGCAAGAGAAACCTTGAACTGGGGAACGCCATCAAACACATCAAGCAATGTTGACTCGTCAAGTGCTTTAAGAGATTCGGCAGTTGCCTGACCAAAAAGTATATTCGAAGCTTCAACAGCAGCATTGTAATCAGCTTCCGAGTGCACCATTATTGTAACATCCTTGGCAAGACGACGCTGCAGCAAACGAAGATGAGGAGCCTGCTGATGCTCTGCAATAAGAGCCATGCACTCATCCTGCTCTATGTTTGTGAAAATCTTGATATACCTCTCTGCATCAGCATCAGACACATTGAGCCAGAACTGATAGAATTTATAAGGAGAGGTGTAACGACGGTCAAGCCAGATGTTGCCAGACTCAGTCTTGCCAAACTTGCCGCCATCTGCCTTTGTTATCAGAGGGCAGGTCAGGGCATAAGCCTCGCCACCGCCCATACGGCGTATAAGCTCTGTACCTGTTGTTATATTTCCCCACTGGTCGGAACCTCCCATCTGAATCTTGCAATTCTTATGTTGATTCAAATATACATAATCGTAACCCTGAAGCAACTGATATGTAAACTCGGTGAATGACATACCTGCATTGTATTCGCCATTGAAACGCTTCTTCACTGAGTCTTTCGCCATCATATAGTTTACTGTGATGAGTTTGCCAATGTTGCGGGCAAAGTCGAGGAATGTGTAATCCTTCATCCAATCATAGTTGTTCACCAGTTCAGCAGCATTAGGCTCATTGGAATTGAAATCGAGGAAATGCGAAAGTTGAGCCTTGATGCACTCCTGATTGTGACGGAGTGTAGGTTCGTCAAGCAGGTTACGTTCAGCCGATTTTCCAGAAGGGTCGCCAATCATGCCTGTTGCCCCACCAATAAGGGCTATAGGCTTGTGACCGCAACGCTGGAAATGACGGAGAATCATTATTCCGCACAGGTGACCTATGTGCAGAGAGTCTGCAGTAGGGTCAATGCCTACATATCCTGCGGTTATTTCTTTCTTGAGTTGTTCTTCTGTTCCTGGCATAATATCTTGAATCATACCACGCCAGCGCAATTCAGCAATAAAATCTTTCATCAATATACAATATAAATTATTTGGCTGCAAATTTACTACTTTTTTACGATGTGGACAAATAATTCTCCAAAAACTTTGTCACATCAAAAAAACTTCGTACTTTTGCAGTATGAAAGAATTCTCTTCGCAGATTTTGGAAGATGCCGTAACTGCCTTTGCCTCACTGCCTGGCATTGGTCGCAAGTCAGCATTTCGTATGGCTTTGCATTTGCTCAGGCAGGAAAAAGAGCAGAATAGCCGCTTCATTGAGGCCTTGAGAGCTCTTTCAGAAGACATACAATACTGCAATTGCTGTCACAACATATCGGACAAACCAATATGCGACATCTGTGCAGACCCTTTGAGGGATCACTCCACAATATGCGTTGTCGAGTCCATCAAAGAGGTTATGCTCATTGAGAATACTGGGCAATATCGAGGTGTCTATCATGTGCTTGGTGGACTGATTTCTCCAATGAATGGCATTTCGCCTACCAACCTACAGATTGCCTCTCTTATTAAACGTATAAGCCTTGAGAATGTCTCGGAGGTTATACTTGCCCTCAGCCCAAACATAGAAGGAGAGACAACATCTTTCTACATTTTCCGCAAGCTGAAGGATTTTCCTATAAAGATTACAGCTTTGGCACAAGGAATAAGTGTCGGAGATGACCTTGAATATGCCGATGAGGTAACTCTTGGCAGAGCATTGATAAACAGACAAACCATTCAGTAATTTATGAAGAATCCAAGATTTGCCATAGGTGTGGCATATTACGTGATACTGATAGTAGCCATTACGGCAGCAATGTTGTGCTATCATTTCTGCATCAAGCAAGGGATGAAGATTTCCAACGAGTCGCCTGCAGCACTTATCTGGCAGTATGTTATGATAGCATACGTACTGCTGACTCTCCCGTTAGGACTTAAATTTCTCAGCAGCACCGACGAGAAGAAATTCATCCGCCTTGTGATGTATGGCGTAGGACTTGTTGCCTGCATAGTCGCATATTACGTCACAGGTATCATGTCAATGTTCTGGCTTGCAGCGATAGAAGCCATTGCTATAGTTATTTCCAAACCACGTAAAAAACAAGAAGAACAATGTTGATAGCAGTAGATTTTGACGGAACAATTGTAGAACATGCTTACCCTGCGATTGGTAAACCAATTCCATTTGCGATAGATGTGCTCAGGAAACTTCAGGAGGAAGGCCATGAAATAGTGCTTTGGACCTATCGTACAGGCGAAACTCTTGATGCAGCAGTTAATTATTGCCGAGATAAAGGTCTTGAGTTTTACGCAGTCAACAAGATGTTCCCAGAAGAGGAATGGGAAGAAGGCGGTCCGCGAAAGATTGATGCGGACATCTTCATTGACGATAAGAATCTCCTTGGGCTTCCTGACTGGGGAGAGATTTACAGGATTGTCAAGTATGGCAACACTGAACACGCATCATACGACAACAATACCATCGACAATGTGCAGTTCCAGAATGTAAAACCAGAGAAAAAGTCATTCTTCAGCAAATTATTTAAATGACAAATAAAAAATGATACAGAGAATACAATCGCTTTACCTTTTTATAGTGACAGCTCTTTTTGTTTCCCTTTTCTTCACCAACTTCGTCGTAATGAACGAAATTGAGTATAGTGTCACAGACTCTGTCTTTATGATTATTATTACGGCAGCAATAGCGTTGCTGGCACTTGGCACTATATTCTGCTTCAACAACCGCACGTTGCAGGTACGTGTCAGCATTTTCAACATGGTGCTCATGTTGGGCTGGTATGTCATGGCCGCATACGTGACGCACAAGGATTTAGGAACGATCTTCTGGGGTGGGGATATGAAAATCGTCCTCACATTCCCCTTGATATCAATTATACTCGAATATCTTGCCATACGCGGAATCCTGAAAGATGACGCATTGGTAAAATCTTACGACAGACTTAGATAATTTTTTATGAAATACTACATTGTAGGCTACATGTGCGCAGGCAAATCCACATACGCCCGTCGTCTGGCCAACGAAAAACATCTCAGATTCATTGATCTTGACATCGAAATCGAGAGACGTACAGGTTGCGAAATCCGTGACCTCTTCAACAACCTTGGCGAAGAAGCATTCCGCCAGTTTGAACGCGAGGCTTTGCTTGAGACTCTCAACCTTGATGACGTTGTCGTATCTTGCGGTGGTGGGACACCGTGCTATTTTGACAATATGGAGTTAATGAACAAAAATGGCATAACAAGATACCTGAAGACATCTCTGAACACACTTATTCACCGCCTCAACATCGAAAGAGAAGGAAGACCTGTCCTGGCTAATATTTCAGGCGAAGAACTGCCAAAAATAGTCGAGCAGCAACTGCATGAAAGAGAGAAATTCTACTTGCAGGCACAGGAAACGGTAGAGCAATAACGAACAACTCTCTACTTATCACTATATTAGATGTAGAATATTTTTTTTTGTGAAAGTGTTTGGTCACTTCGCAGAAAAGTTGTACCTTTGCACCCGCAAAAGAGAGGTAGTTCTACTGCAATTTTTGCCCAGATGGCGGAATCGGTAGACGCGCTGGTCTCAAACACCAGTGGATTCACTTCCATGCCGGTTCGACCCCGGCTCTGGGTACTATCTTTAACCAAAGGCGGCGCTTTTCATAAAGGCTCCGCCTTTTTTAGTCTGATTCTGTTTAGAGATTATAAAACAAAAAATCAATATGAAGAAAGGTGATTACTATTTTAGTTTTTGTGTGCTTATCGTAATAGCGTTCTTTGCATTTAACAATCGGTCGGGCGTGTGGTTTATCCGGTTAACTAAGGGATTTCCTTTCCTGATGGCTTTTTTCAAATTTGCCATACTTTCCACTGCCGGCGAGGTGTTAGGCTACCGTCTCAAGAGTGGCAACTACCCTACCCGCGAGTTTGGTGTCATCCCGAGAGGCATCACATGGGGCTTCCTTGGTATGCTCATCACAGCAGCCATGACTATATTCTCAAAAGGTGTTCCTGCATTGCTTATGCAGATAGGCATCGAACCGACAGGAGCTGCATACGCAGACATGCTGGGCATGAGCATTATTGAATCTGCTTCTTGGTATCATTTTCTGGCAGCATTCATGATTTCAACTTTCATGAACTGCATTTTTGCGCCTTTCTTCATGACCCTTCACAAGATAAGCGACTCTTGCATAATGTCTAACAACGGCCGTGCCATCGGGTATTTCAAGAATCTTCACTTTGGCGAGCGTCTTGTAGGTCTCGACTGGAACATGATGTGGAATTTCCTCTTCAAGAAAACCATTCCTCTCTTTTGGGTACCTGCACATACAATCACATTCATGCTTGCTCCAGAGTTCAGGGTATTGTTTGCAGCATTGCTCGGGGTCATGCTCGGGGTCTTCATGAGTCTTGCAACAAAGAAGAAATGACTTTCAACGTAGAACATACAGATGCATATTCGTCAGCCAGGGCTGGTGTCATTCACACTGACCATGGTGACATACGGACGCCCATTTTCATGCCAGTAGGCACAGTAGGTGCTGTCAAGGCTGTTCATTTTCGGGAGCTGGAAAACGACATCAAGGCACAGATTATATTAGGCAACACCTATCACCTCTATCTCCGTCCAGGGCTTGATGTCTTAAAGGCAGCAGGTGGTTTGCATAGATTCAACACGTGGAACCGCCCTATCCTAACAGATTCCGGTGGCTTTCAGGTTTTCTCTCTTGCCGACAACAGAAAGCTCACTGAGGAAGGAGCCATCTTCCGTTCGCACATCGATGGGTCGAAGCATATCTTCACACCTGAGAACGTGATGGACATCCAACGCACCATTGGCGCAGACATCATCATGGCTTTTGATGAATGCACGCCTGGTACTGCAGAATACGACTATGCAAAGAAGTCAATGCAGCGCACACAGCGTTGGTTGGAAAGATGTGTCAGCAGATTTGATTCAACCGAATGTGAATACGGTTACAAACAAGCTCTATTCCCTATAGTTCAAGGTTGTGTATATAAAGACCTCCGTCAGGAGTCTGCCCGCCACATAGCAGACCTTGGCCGTGAGGGCAATGCCATTGGCGGACTGGCAGTCGGTGAACCTACAAATGTAATGTATGAGATGATAGAGGTAGTCAACGAGATTCTGCCGAAAGACAAGCCTCGTTATCTCATGGGAGTAGGAACACCTCAGAACATTCTTGAGGCTATCGAACGTGGCGTTGACATGTTCGACTGCGTCATGCCAACACGCAACGGCCGTAACGGCCAGCTCTTCACTTACGAAGGGACTATCAACATACGCAATGCTTTTTGGTCAAAGGATTTCTCGGCGATAGACCCTGAAAGTCCATGTGAGATTGACCGTATCTATTCCAAAGCATACCTGCATCACCTCATAAACAGCGATGAACTGTTAGGCCTGCAGATAGCGTCAATACATAACCTGGCATTCTATCTTAGGTTGGTGACCGATGCACGTGCACACATCATAAATGGCGATTTCTGCCAATGGAAAGCTGGCATAATCGAAAAGTTAGGTCAAAGGGTCAAATTGTAAGTGAGGAAAATAATGATGCCCTGGAAAATATGAATCTCAAGATAAAAAACATTTCTGTCAAGAAACTGCTCCTGGTTCTGAAGAATTCCGATTTCTTCAAAATCAAGAGGCTGGACATCTACATTATAAAGAAGTACCTGGGCACTTTTCTTTTGTCACTTGCCTTGATTCTCGCCATCTGCATAGTCATCGACATTTCCGAGAAACTTGACTCATTCTATGATAACCACGCACCGCTCAACGAGATAGTATTCGACTACTACATCAATTTTATCCCCTACTTTGCAAATATGCTCACCCCTCTGTTTGCCTTCATTGCGGTCATATTCTTCACTTCAAAGATGGCATACAATACCGAAATTATTGCCATACTTGCAGGAGGCGTCAGCTTCAAACGGTTCGTCAAGCCGTATGCAATAGTCTCGGTAGCAATCGTGCTGGGCTCATTCGTCGTAGGTGGTTATGTCATACCGCCGGCCAACCGCACAAGGCTTGATTTCGAGGACAAGTATGTGAAATCGTTCAAGAACGAGATAGCCGTTGGCATACAGATGGAGGTAAAACCAGGCGAGATACTATACATAGAAAGATTCGAGCATTCCGAAAACAGAGGTTTTCACGTCTCGCTTGAGAAATTCAACGGTCGTGCACTCGTAAGCCGCACCACAGGCGAAAACATTGAGTGGACCCCCGAGGATAGTGTTTGGCACATAGGTCAATGGATGACAAGAGATTTTGAAGGAGTCTTCGAAACTGTCACTACAGGTGCCAGCATGGACACTATGATAGACGTTCAGCCTTACGAATTTTTCATCAATGAGGAATATGCGCCTCAGATGACCAATGCCGAACTTAGGCATTACATAAAAAGGCAGAACGAACGAGGCATAGGCAACACACAGGCTTTCGAAGTGGAATATCACAAACGTTTCTCCATGCCTCTCGCTTCCCTGATATTGATGATTATCGGTGTCTCACTCTCATCTCGCAAGGTTAAAGGTGGCATGGGACTGCAGCTGGGTCTTGGCATTGTCATGTCTGCACTATATATTCTCTTTCTGACAGTTTCCAGCATGTTTGCAATCAAAGGAAACATGCCTGTTTTTCTGGCTGTCTGGATACCCAACCTGATTTTTGCGGCAGTAGCGGCTATACTCTACCATAAAGCACCAAAGTGAACAGAAATGAAGAGAATATTCAATCTGTATGACACAAAAGGGTTTGGTCTGAAAGCCAAGACCAGCAGGATTGAGGGACTGCATTCATCAGCCCGTTCCATTTTCTTTGCCTCGCTTCTGACAAGCCACAAGGCAAAGATTCTCTTCATCCTCAACGACCAAGAGACGGCATCCTACGTTTACAACGACCTTGCATCGCTTCTCGGCCGCACTGAAATGGCAATACTGCCCTCAGCTTACCGGAAATCGCCCAAGCATGGCGAGGTTGACATTGCCCAGCAGATTCTGCGCACCGACGCGCTGAACCTCATAGCTACCTCAAAGAGTTGGCTCGTGCTCTCATCTCCTGCCGGCATAGCAGAGATGGTTGCCTCGCAACAGCAGATGGCCGACCAGCGCATCATCATAAACAAAGGCGATGCCATCCGTCAGGAGGATGTCACGGAACAGTTGGACGAATTCAAGTTCGAGGAAGTTGAATTCGTCTATCAACCAGGGCAATATTCAGTCAGAGGATCAATCATTGATGTCTTTTCCTACACAAACGAACAGCCATACCGTATTGACTTTTTCGGTGACGAGGTGGAATCTATCCGCACGTTTGACATCGAAAAGCAGCTCTCGCTCGACAAGACCGACAGGATAACCATACTGCCCGACATATCCAGCAACAACGAAGAGAAGGCAAAGATGACAATCCTGCCTAAATTCATCCCAGAGGACACTGTCATCGTGTATGAGAATTACGACAACACTATAGCCTCGCTTGAACACATATATGATGATTCACTGAATGGTGCCAACATCACCCTCTCCCCCACCCGATTTGAACAGGAGGCAGAGACCTTCAAGACAATATTGCTCCACGGAAGTGTAAAATGGCAAGGTGAAGCAAAGCAGACAGTCACTTTCCACATACAGCCGCAACCGCTTTTTCACAAGAATTTCGACCTCGTAGCCGACACTCTGACTGAATACCAGACAAAAGGCTATGCACTTTATATATGCTCGGACTCTGTCAAGCAGACAGACCGTATAGCCTCTATATTCGACCAGCGAGGCGACAACATAAAGTTCACCCCAATTGCCCGTACACTCCACGAAGGATTCATCGACAACGACCGCAAGATAGTCTGCTTCACCGACCACCAGATATTCGACCGCTTTCACAGGTTCTCGCTCAGAAGCGACATTGCCAAGGCCGGCAAGGCCGCAATAACGCTCAAGGAGATAAACGAGCTCCAGATAGGCGATTACGTCGTGCATACCGACCACGGTATAGGCAAGTTTGCAGGTCTCATGGTGATGCAGGATGGCGAAAAGCGCAAAGAGGTAATAAAACTCATCTACCAGAACAACGACGTTGTCTATGTCTCCATCCACAGCCTTCACAAAGTCTCGAAATACAAAGGCAAGGATAACGAGCCGCCACAGGTCAGCAAGTTGGGTTCAGGTGCCTGGGAAAGGCTCAAGGAACGCACCAAGGCAAAGATAAAGGATATCGCCAAGGACCTCATAAAGCTATATGCGGCACGCTGTCAGGAAAAGGGTTTCCAGTTCAACCAAGATGACTACATGCAGCATGAGCTTGAGGCTTCATTCCTATATGAAGACACGCCAGACCAGGCAACGGCAACTGCCGACATAAAGCGCGACATGGAATCTGCACGACCAATGGACCGCCTTGTCTGTGGCGACGTAGGTTTCGGCAAGACAGAACTGGCCATCCGTGCAGCCTTCAAGGCAGCAACTTCCGGCAAGCAGGTTGCAGTGCTCGTACCTACCACAGTGCTGGCCCTTCAGCACTACAAAACCTTTACCGAACGTCTTAAAGATTTCCCGGTAAGGATAGAATACCTCAGCCGCGCAAAGAAAGCATCTGAGGTCAAGGTGATAAAGCAGAACCTTGCCGAAGGCAAGATTGACATACTCATCGGAACTCACAAGATAGTAGGCAAAGACGTAAACTTCAAAGATTTAGGATTGCTTATAATAGACGAGGAGCAAAAATTCGGAGTCTCTGTCAAAGAGAAACTGAAACAGATCAAAGTCAACGTAGATACCCTCACGCTCACTGCCACGCCTATACCGCGCACGCTGCAGTTCTCGCTCATGGGGGCACGCGACCTCAGCATCCTCAACACAGCACCGCCCAACCGCTATCCAGTGATGACAGAAGTCTCAATCTGGGACCCTATCCTGATAGCAGACGCAATCAATGCAGAGATAAACCGTAACGGTCAGGTCTTTGTCATCAACAACCGTGTGCAGAACATCGAAGTAATTGCCGAGAAGATTCGACGTCTTGTGCCAAATGCCCGCATAGCCATAGCCCACGGACAGATGCCTACAGATCAGCTTGAGCAGGTGATTCTCGATTTCATCGACTATGAATACGACGTGCTGATAGCAACATCTGTCATTGAATCAGGTGTTGACATACCGAACGTCAACACTATGATAGTCAACAATGCACATACGTTCGGACTCTCCGACCTTCATCAGTTGCGCGGACGTGTGGGACGTAGCAACCGCAAGGCATACTGCTACCTCATAGCACCCGATTTAGACTCCCTGACAGCCGAGGCACGTATGCGACTCAAGGCTATCGAGACATTTGCCGACCTTGGCTCGGGCTTCAACATAGCAATGCAGGACCTCGACATACGAGGGGCAGGAAACATACTCGGTGCAGAGCAGAGCGGTTTCATCACCGACCTTGGCTACGAGACTTACCAGCAGATACTTAACGAGGCATTGGTAGAGTTGCACAACGAAGCGAACGATGGCACGTTGCCTCCTATAGGAGCAGGTATGATGATGTCGCAAGAGTGCAACATGGAGACTGACCTCGGCCTTATGTTCCCCAACTGGTATGTCTCTTCGCAGACAGAGCGCATAGTGCTCTACCGTGAGCTGGACAGCATACAGACCGAATCATCGCTTGATATATTCCGAGAGAAACTGGTTGACCGTTTCGGCGCAATACCCGAGGAGGTTGAAGGGCTTTTCGACATTGTGCGTCTCCGCTGGGTGACAAGCCGTATGCAGATGGAGAAACTGCTGCTTACCAAAGGCAAGATGACCTGCTTTCTCGCACCTATGAACAGCAAATGGTACGAGTCGGAGCAATTCACCAACATACTTAACTATTCAATGAAAAACCCTGCCGTCTGCCACCTTGAGCAGCGCAACGGCAAAGGTCTCTTCTCCGTCAGCAATATCCACAGTGCAGCCAAAGCCCTCGCAATACTCAAGGGAATGGAAGTGGCTAAATAAGCTTCTACAGCAAAGGTGCCATATATAACGGCAGGCAAATCAGATCATCTTTTTCCTCATAATCGCCCGTATGCAGCATTACGCTTTTGAATATCAGTTGACCATATTTTGCTCTGAATTTGTCAAGCGAAGATGTCGTGCGGTTTTTACCAGATTTGACCTCAACAGCCAACACATTATGCCTGCTTGTGGCAATATTCTTTGTAATCAGAAAATCTATTTCCATGGTAACATCAGCATCACACTTTGAATATGAAGAGTAGAAATACAGTTTATGGCCGGCTGCAACTAACATTTGCGCCACAATGTTTTCCATCAGCATTCCCTCGTTCACTTCCAGTTTATCCAGCATCAGTTTCTTGTATAATTCATTACCAATCAGTCCATTCTCATCAAACGAATGACTAATCAACAACCCTGTATCGGACATATAGCATTTCAAGGTATTGCCATTTCTCGTCAACCGATAGCCAATGTTTGGCTCAGTGGCTGCATAGCATATATTCACCACACAAGAGTCTTCCAGCCACAGAAAGGCAGAATCATAATCCCTGAAACGAGCCTCCTTTTTCAGGTCTGCCAATCTGAATTTCTTTTCATGTTTCTGCAACTGTGCCGGGATTTCATCAAATATCTGTGTCACTTTAGTCTCCAAACCGTCGGCATATTGTTTGATATCATTTCTGTATAGGTCAAGTATCATACGTTTCTGACGTTCAACCTGCACGAAGTCTTTGGTCTCAGCATACTTCTGAACTGCCTGAGGCATACCTCCCACTATCATATATTGTCTGAACAGCATCATGGCACGCCGGTGCATATCTCCCCCTATAGGCTTCTTCTTGGCATACTGCAACCTGATGAAATCCATCATTTTAGTCTCGCCAATAGCCCACAAAAATTCCTCGAAATCCATTGGATTCATTCTGACCGTTTCTTCTTCTGATGGTATGGTAATGCCCTTTACGTTTTTTCTTATCGATACTAACGAACCTGTCTCTATATAATCAAAACGTCCGTCCTTAACCAGATATTTCAACGCAGCTCTTGCCTCCGGAAACTTCTGCACTTCATCAAATACGATGAGAGTGTCACGTTCAACCAAATCTTCGTCTGTATAATAGGACAAATATTGGAAGAAAGAATCCAAGTCGTTCAGATAGTCAGTAAAAAGACTCTTAATCTGGTTGGTCGTATTGTTGAAATCAATTATGACATGATGGGAATACTCATTGCGGGCAAATTCTTCCACAATGTAACTTTTTCCAACGCGTCTTGCGCCCTCAATCATCAATACGCTGTCGCCCTTGGCTTCATTTTTCCATTGCAACAATCTGTCATAAATCTTACGTCTCATAATCTCTATTTATATGCTTCTTACACCTTTCCGCAAATTTTCAAACCCTATTTCTTACACCTTTCCGCAAATTTTCAAATTACACAACCCCGACAAATGCATACAATCTATTATATTTCAATATATTATATACACAGAAATAAATGCGGGCATTTTCCAATAAAAATGCCCAGCAAAGGTACAACATTTCTCCGACATGACAATGATAAATGCAAATATTTTTTAGGGCTTCACCGATTATCTCTGGCAAACAACCATACAAAAGCCGTGACTTCGTCGCAACTTCGCTGCAACTTCGCTGTGCCTTCGCTATGAACTCGATTCTTCTCCGTTCTGAAACGAACGAAAATCGAGTTCACGACGGACTCACGACGAAGACACGACAGACATTGGTGTTATTCGGAGCCAGACAGGTGAGCAAAACTTGGCTAAGGATGGTGTGGCAGAGTATAGTCTCGCAATTGGCTAAGGAGAACAAAAAATTCATTTTTGGAGCATTGAGAAAAGGTGCCCGTGCTTCTGATTTTGAAGAGGCAATTCAATGGCTGACGGATGCAGGAATAGTTTACTCAAGTTTCGCAAGTCACAATAAGCTCTGTAAGAGCGAAATAGTATAGCACAGGGCGTGAGCCCTGTGTAAAGATGGTCAATACGTTAATAGAGTGCCGTAGGTACGACACATTTAGATGGCACGTACGTTGAAAAT
>JAZRYS010000120.1:0-2927 GCA_045600865.1 Candidatus Aphodosoma sp. | reverse complement strand
AATAAAAAGGTACCACTCTTATGAGCAGTACCCTGAAATAATGAGTAATACGTTTGATTCGCTGTTAGTCACAGACAATCTGATAAGAAACGTCTTTGACGATACATCCGACTAATCTGACGGTATGGTCACTCTTTGATTTCATCATGTAGTTCTCTCCACAACAGTTTACATACCACTGGTTCGTACCTAAACGGATTTCGATGGTATCGCCGTTATCCGTCTGAATTGGGTCAAAGTAATAATCTACCACCCTTACAGTATAAATTGTACCATCAACATCCACCTCTGCATAGTTGTATTTATTTTCTTCTAAATACGATGAAGGAGTATTGATGCTTAGCAGGGCTACATCTGTTGCGGAATAAGAGGACTTCCAGTCATATTCGCCACTCTCATCCAGATCGACACCTGCGACAGTCGTTATTGATGTAGTCGTACCTGCGACAGGTTTAGGGGATGTCACATCTGAACCAGTATCACTATCTGGCATATCCTGGTCAAATGGATCATCTGCATTGTTCCATTCGTTTACAGAGGTAGAGAAAGTAATGATCTCGTCTGTACCTCTTGTAAGCTTGAAGTTATACACATACCTCTTACCAGAGACAAGATTGGGGTTATTTACAATACACTCCTTTGCATTATCGCCGGAGAAATCCGCAATCATCTTGTTGTTCTGGAAAACCTGATAACCGACCTTAAATCGAATCTTTCCATCCTTGACAGGTAAGATATTCCAATAGGTTGAGCCGGATTTAGCGGTTCCTGTTTCATTGAATGACTGTGGAAATGCATCATTGTAAGAATATGCCTTGTTTGATGTATTGTCGATTTTCCATGTACCGACACCGCCAGTCACATCTGCAAAACTATATTGACCATCGCAAGGAGAATACATATCCACTGAAACCAGCTTATAGGTCAGTTCTTCCGACTTATCTGCTGCCTCTGCACTGACATACACCTGAGAGGTCAGATGCAGGAATGATAGAGGATAAGGAATTGCCTTTTCACCTGCAAGAACTGTAGCCGCCACAAGATCCTTCTCTGCAGCCCAACTGTTATAGGAGTACACAGGAACATTGTTCTCATCTACGGAAGGAGTACCCTGATGATTGATTGCATAGAAACTCAATGTTCCGGATGCAGGCCAGTAGTGAGAAGTCAGAGAGCTGAAAACGCCTGTTGAGCCATCAAACACAAACTCTTCATTAGTGAAATAGGAAGTGTTGTCATTGTTGACTGCAGAAACCACAAACTGATTGAGCGAGTTGATGCTCTCGGCAGAACGAGTCAACATCGTCACAGAAGAATTGTTGATGGTAGCAAACACAATGGTACCAGAGTTAATACCAGGAGGAGATGTAAAATCGTCATCCGTTGAGCATGAGGTCATAAGACCTACAGAAGCAGCAACTGCTGCGAAAAGAATAAATTTTTTCATTTTCTTTTTACCTAGATTTTTGAATTAGAGTTTTATATCATGTATTTCAGAGTTTTCCCAGTTCTCGACAGATATTTCAAAACCTCCTGCAGCATCATGCCCATTCACTATTGTCGTATCATTGGGGTTATCCCATTCGCCGATACCATTATCAAGGCAATGGCACTGGTTGTAAAAAGGATAATCATCTTCGCAAGAAGCAACTATACATATCAATAGCAGAGCAAGAACTGCAGAAGGTCTCATCATTATGAACAAAGAGTTTTAGAAGGTAAGTATTACGCAACTGTTGCGGTTGGCATCTATCGGAGAGAAATCATCAATGCCACCTTCAGCATGTGTTGTGATGTTTTCAGAAGCGACACCTCGGTCAATCATCAAACGCCTGATATAATCTGCGCGTTTTGTGCTCAAAGAATCGTTGATTGCCTCAGTACCAGTTGCAGAGTCGGCAGCACCTGTAATCTTCACGTGAAGATTGTATTTCCTTGCAACCTTAGCCAATTCATCTATATTGAGCAGTTGATTGGTTTCTGTCAGAACGTCTGTTCCAAGGTTGAAGAAGAAATAGATTGGAGCACCAATACATTCCTTTCCGTCTTTCATTGCTGTCAGATATGCCGACCATGCTGAATCATCAGAATCATTATAGTATTCATTAAGCGCATCTTCGGTTTGTCGATCGTAGCTGTCACCACGTTTCTTCATCGCTTTCGGCATATTCTCAGGATTCCCGTCCCAACCTTTATTATTCATACGTGCGCGTAAGGAATTAAGACCGGAATAGTCATTCTTAGGATAAAGTCGTTTCATATCCTTCTTTCCCTGCTTTTTGAATGAATCACCGTAGATGTCAAGCAAACCTTCGATTTCAAGAATCTTATGGTACTCTCCAATGATTCGAGTATCTTCGACATGCTGTTTAGAGAGATACCTGTTATGCTCAGACAATCTGTTATTATGATCAACGAGCCAGTCGTTCTGAGTCATATAAGGCTTGGCATCAATGACACGTTTCCATCCAGTCTTGCCAAGTGTCACGGAAAGACCGGCACTCAGGTTGAGCATATTGTCACCGAAATGGTTGGACTTTCCGATAGCATCAAAACTCTTGAAAGTAGTCATGCCACCGAGTTCTGCTGTCAGATGAAGACGGTCAGTCATACGATAACGTCCCTGTACACCATACGCGAAGGCAAAAGGGTGCGTATCTCCATACATCTTTGTACAGCTGCAGTCAGTAACAAAATCCTCATTGTGGATCATACCGACTCCGACAAATGGTATGACATCCCACCTGGACAGTCCGTTATCATTTACTCGGACAGCATGAGTCAGATTATACATGAAGTCTGCATGTACGAACTTGTAGCCACGAGATTCAAGCTGACTGTCCTTGAACTTCATTCCCTGGTAAGCGATGCGTCCTCCGACCGCCGGTGTGAACCATTTGCCGAGACTCACCTGAAGGACAGGCATT
>JAZRYS010000119.1:0-24560 GCA_045600865.1 Candidatus Aphodosoma sp. | reverse complement strand
TTTGGAACAGTATGGAGGGTAATGACATACGATAATGTTCATCTCAATCCTTCGAGCCAGTTGGATTAGCGACTGCTTGAAGATGTGATGGGAACTGGAGTTCGAGCCACCGCCATCGCAAAGCAGACAGATGGTGTCTGTGTTTGTGTATCTGTGTTGCAGATACTGCTCCCAGATACGTTCGATACTGTCGCAGACAAACTCTGACGTGTCGTGGCTGGTGCCAATAGTCATATATCCGACATTATCCTTGACATCGAAAAGAGCATGTGGGGCTATCACGCATTCGGCAAACGTGTTGAAATCGTGGTCTAAGGTCTCAGGTGAAGACTGGCAATAGACCTTGCCGTCCCTCTTGAAGTTGCCCACCATCTCTTTCTTCTTGGTGTCCATGCTGAGTATGTTGTCCTTAAGTTTGTCACGGAGTTGAGTGACTGAAAGGTCTAGCCACTTTACAGTATCATCCTGCGGCAAAACGGCAGTGTTTGACTCAACGATTGCATCGAACGCACCCATATATTCTGGATGCAAGGATAGAATCTTCTTGGGGCCACCTCCTTTCTGGCATATGCGGCCTTTTCCGGGATGACAGCCGCTCTTCAGCTCCCGCTGTCCGCGGTAAACAGTTTTTCTATCGACGTGGATTGCACCACTCACCAGTGAGACTCCATGCCTGCCGAGGTTGCTGGCTTTGCTGGCCATACTTTAATCACCTATTAAACTGCATTTTGAGTTCCGAACAGTTTCACGAAATAACTGTTCGAAACTGTTCGCCTGTTTCATGCGTGTGGTTTTATTGAAAATTCTATCAAAACGTAATGAAATAGTGGTTATCGCTAAAATAATGGAGTGTGAATTTTAACATTTGCGAGAGTGTTTTTTTGGTTTTACGGGTTGTTCTATGGTTCGGTAGGGGTTGCTTTGGGCTTGCTCTTTTTTAAGTTTGGTTTGCATTTGGGAAAAGTCTCTTAATCAAGAAATGAGGGTTTTTGAATTTAACTGGATTTTTGGTTTTTTCACAAGGCAAGCGGGCGAACAGTTTCGAACAGTTTTTTCGGGAAACTGTTCGTCTTTCAAAACATTATATATTAACTTGTTAACTGTCAAAAAACAGTTTTTCCCGAACAGTTATTTTTCTTGTGTACCCTCACCTGTCTGAATACCTTATCTTCATTATAATATTATATTTTCCGTCGAGATTGGCATTTATGTCAGAAAAAAATCGTAACTTTGCAGCGCAATTGGCGAGGCCGTCAACAAAGGAGGAATATAATTGTTGCATAACGTAAGCACCCTCAAAACAACCATTATGCGATTTGCATTATGCAACTTGCATAATTTAGTGATGGCTCGCTAACTTTGCAGCTGACACACATAAAAACAGACCAATGAAGGATAAGCTTAATAATCCATTTGTCATAATCGGTGACATACCAGAGCCATATTTTTGTGACAGAAACAAGGAAACTGAATTGATTATACGTTCAGTAACAAACGAAGGCAATATCGTATTGATGTCGCCAAGGCGTATGGGAAAGTCCCGACTGGTTAAACATATTTTCAAACAGCAACAGATAAAAGAACACTACCTGACGTTTTATGTTGACTTGCTACACACAAGCAGTATCAAAGAGTTTGCATACACCTTTGGTAAGGTTGTCTTTGACCAATTGAAGACGAGAAACGAGAAAATGCTCAAATCACTTGTCCTCGCTTTGAAGTCATTGGCTGGGACTTTTGGCTTTGACCCAATAACGGGACTGCCCACATTTACCTTGGAAATGGGAAGAGTACAAAGTCCCGAATATACAATTCAAGAAATATTCTCGTGGTTGGAATTATCTAATACTCCGTGTATCGTCTGTTTTGATGAATTTCAACGCATCAGCAATTATCAAGACAACAAACATGGCGAAGTTGAGGCTTTGTTGCGTAGTATAATACAACATCTGCGCAACGTAAACTTCATCTTCTCCGGTAGCGAACGACATATCTTGTCTGAAATGTTCTTTTCGGCAGCAAAACCTTTTTATAACAGTGCGGATCTGTTGAATCTACAGCCATTGCATGTTGACGTATATTATAAATTTGCGCAATCCTGGATGCAGCATTACGACAAAACTCTTGATCCAGTGGCATTCAAATATTATTATGACATTCTCGATGGAACAACATATTACCTCCAGAAACTGATGCATGAAGCATTTATTGACTGCCATTCAGGCGATGTGTGCGACAGAGAACTTTTGGATAGAACTTTTGAAATAATGTTGGAAGAAGCTCAAGAAAATGTCTCAAAGCTCCTTAGCATACTGACAGAACAACAAAAATGCGCCTTATATGCAATAGCCTTAGAAGGCAAGGCCGAAAAGGTATTGAGCGCGGCATTCATCAAGAAACATGCCATATCTTCAACAAGTTCAATGCAGTCAGCCTTAAAAAAACTAATTGAATTGGAATTCCTTACCGTAAATGGTAACACATATTGTGTGTCAGATGTTATGATGCGTTTGTGCATTATCAATCGAATACTGAGATTAACATATAGTTGACATCATCCTCTTGCGCGAGAACGGTTTCCCAAAGTCAGGAGATACAGCACCTTTTTTATATTTTTGCCGAGATTGACGGCTGTGTCAGAAAAAAGTCGTAACTTTGCAGCCAAAAACGAATTGACTATGGAAGGTGCACCAAGAACACAAGAAAGCGACGTAATGCAATTCTGTATAATAGCCATTGAGACAGCAGCAAAGAAGATGAATGTTACTCCTTCTGAACTCACGATGCGTCTTGAGGCACAGGGACTCATAGACGGTCGTCTAATCAAATTTTACGACACTCTTCATACTCAAAGTGCCAATTATGTGGCTGATGACATAATCGAAACACTTTAAAACTACGAGAATGATGTTCATTGACAATCACATATTATACCACGGAGCAGTAATGTCAGTTCCTGAACCATTAGCTCGTATTGGACGGTCCGACCTTGACTTCGGTCCAGGTTTTTATGTCACAAACGACCGTAATCAGGTCATTAAATGGGCAAACACAAAGGCTGGACGCAAAAGAGGTCAATACCCATCTTGAACATTTAATAAACTCAAAAGCGTCCAATTATGAATCATCCGCCTTGCCACTTAAAAACATAATTAATAGAACCACACTATATAGGGTTTGCTGAATAATTATATTTTGTTAATTGTCTGTATTCTAAAATACATTCCACTTTCAATCTGCCAATGTCCAGTTTCGCACAGGACTTGAAACCTTGCTTCAGATAGCAGAATGCTTGGAGATGGATGTAAAGGAGTTTATCAACTCCAGTAAGAGATATAATGTACATTCAAGTAACGAAATAATCTGTATTTTTACAAAGTATAAATATATTAGAAGATTGATTGTTATGGCAAAGAAGGTAATAAAAGAAAAGGCGATAGAGGAAACCCTATGGGAATCGGCCAACAAACTTCGTGGTTCTGTGGAACCATCGGAGTACAAGCATATGGTGCTGAGCCTTATCTTTCTGAAATATGCTCACGACCGTTTTACGGAGCGACGCAATGAACTGGTGGCTGAAGGCAAGAGGGCTTTTGCCGACAATGCTGTGTTCTACAATGCCAAGAATGTCTTTTATCTGGAGCCTGAGAGTCGTTGGGATTTTCTAATTGAGAATGCTAAGCAGAACGACATTGCCATAAAGATAGACAAGGCATTGGCGAAAGTTGAACAGAGCAACCCTACACTGAAAGGTGCCCTGCCCAGCAACTATTATGCAGGTTTGTCGCTCGATCGTACCAAACTTGCCGCATTGCTTGATGAAATCAACAAGATAGACACGCTGAAAGACCCAGAGAATGATCTCATTGGCCGCGTCTATGAATATTTCCTTGGCAAGTTTGCCATTGCCGAAGGTAAGGGTAAGGGAGAATACTATACGCCTAAGACCATCGTCAATCTTATTGCTGAGATGATAGAGCCTTATCGGGGTAAGATATATGATCCTTGTTGCGGTTCTGGCGGCATGTTCGTACAGAGTATGAAGTTCATTGAGGCGCATCATGGCAACAAGCGTGACATCTCTGTTTATGGTCAGGAATATACCAATACCACCTACAAGCTGGCAAAGATGAACCTTGCCATTCGTGGCATTGCCTGCAACTTGGGCGAGATGGCTGCCGATACATTTCACAACGATCAGCATAAAGACCTGAAGGCTGACTTCATTATGGCGAATCCGCCTTTTAACCAGAAGGCATGGCGAGCAGATAATGAACTGAAAGATGACCCACGATGGGCAGGCTACGAAACGCCTCCAACAAGCAATGCTAACTACGGATGGATTTTGAACATCGTCTCTAAACTCTCTGCAAATGGAACTGCTGGTTTCCTTCTTGCCAATGGTGCGCTGAGTGGTGATGGCACAGAAATGGAAATCCGTAAGCAATTGCTTCAGAACCATTTGGTGGAAGCAATTGTTATCCTGCCTCGTAATATGTTCTATTCTACGGACATCAGCGTGACGCTTTGGATTCTCAATAACAACAAGAAGGCACGTACAGTTGAGCAGAACGGCAAGATGGTTCGCTATCGCAATCGTGAGGACGAGGTGCTGTTCATCGACCTGCGTCAATGGGGAGAACCGTTCGAGAAGAAATACATTCAGTTCTCTACTGAGCAGATTCAGCAGATTGCAGAGAACTTCCATAACTGGCAGCGTGTAGGCTATGAAGATAAGTATCACAACGAACCTGAGTATTGTTACTCTGCCACCCTCGACGAGATTGAGAAGAAAGGCTGGAGTCTTGTGCCAAGCAAGTACATTGAGTTCCGTAACCGCGATGAACAGATAGATTTCGATACCAAGATGAGGCAACTGCAAGCAGATATGAGCGACCTCCTGCAACAGGAGGAAGAGAGCAAACAGCAGTTGAAAGAACTGTTTGAGAAGTTGGGATATAACCTCTAAAACCAATAAATTCTTGCTAATCTTGCAAAAACTTGCAAGAATTAGCAAGGGGCTAAAGTGTTATTTGTGTCTTTGTAGAAAATTTTTTTAATTGGAGCTTTATGATAGAACTGCCACCAAAGATTGACAAGGAAACGCTTTTTAATACCTTGATAAAAGGTATTGACCCCAATATCATGCCTATTGTAGATAAGATTAATGAAGATTATGGGTATTGGGATGCTGTCAAGTATAAAAAACTATCAAAAGGATTTTCCGCAAAAAAACTTTGGACTTGCGTGAAAGCGGATAGAATGAAAAATATGGTTCATGTATGGCCAAAATATAATATATTGCTTGGCATTACGAACCGAATGCAACGTATGTGCCATGAGTTCGATATGAACTTTGGCGGTTTCTGGGGCATAAACTCTATCATTCCTAATGACAGCAAAGAACGGTATCTGATAAGTTCGTTGATGGAAGAGGCTATTTTTTCCAGTCAGATGGAAGGTGCAGCAACAACTCGTTTGGTTGCCAAGGACATGCTCCGTAAGAAAATGGCACCTAAGGACAAGTCGCAACAAATGATAGCCAACAATTATCAGACCATTCAATTTGTTGTGCAAAATCAGGACACTCCATTGACGGTAGAAATGTTGCGGCATATTCATGGGCTCATGACGGAAAACACATTGGATGATCCAAATGATGCAGGTCGTTTTCGTACCAATGACGAAGTGGTTGTTGAGAACGGCATCACACATGAAGTTGTTCATCGTCCTCCTTCATACACTGAAATTCCTGAGTTTGTCAAAGAACTCTGTAAGTTCTTCAATGAAGAGAAACCAAAGGTATTTATTCATCCTATCATTCGTGGTATCATCATTCATTTTATGATTGCCTATATGCACCCGTTTGTTGATGGGAATGGAAGAACCGCACGAGCCTTATTCTATTGGTATATGCTGAAACAGAAATATTGGCTGACGGAGTATCTCTCAATATCAAGGGTGATAGCCAAGTCGAAGAAGTCATACGAGAAGGCTTTCCAATACACAGAAGCAGACAATAATGATATTGGCTATTTCGTGGCTTACAATCTGCGTGTGTTAGACTTATCATTCAAACAGTTGCAGGGGTATTTGAAACGCAAACAAGAGGAAAAGGAAGCTGCAAATATGTTCCTGCAATTAGGTGACATAAACGACCGTCAAGCTCAGATTGTTAAGATATTTGTTGACAATCCCAAGGATGTCATTACTGTCAAAGACCTCCAAACCAAGTTCTTTATTAGTGCTACGACGGCAAAGGCTGACATTATGGGACTTGTGAACCGTGGGCTTATCAATGAATTTGCCTTTAACAAGGTTAAGAGAGGTTATGTGAGAAGTGAAAACTTTGAAGAGTTGGTCAAACCAATTATGAGATAATTCTTTCCAAAGTTTGAAGAATTGGAAAGAATTGGAAAAAATAAACAATGGAGAACAAGCGTTTAGGCGACTATATCAGAGAAGTGAATGTTCGTAATCGGGATTTGAAGGTTACGAACTTGCTGGGTGTGAGCATCTCGAAGGAGTTCATGCCCTCGATTGCTAATACCATTGGCACGGATATGTCCACCTATAAGATTGAGAAGAAAGGCTGGAGTCTCGTGCCAAGCAAATACATCGAGTTCCGTAACCGAGATGAACAGATTGACCTCGATACCAACATAAAACAAATGCAAGCGGAAATGAGTGACCTATTGCAACAGGAGGAAGAGAGCAAACAGCAGTTGAAAGAACTGTTTAATTCATTAGGCTATGGACTCGAATAATCAAATCATCATATACCAGACAGAGGACGGACAGGCACAGGTGGATGTCCGTATGGAGAACGATATGATATGGCTGACTCGTCAGCAGATTGCCACTTTGTTTGGGCGTGACTATAAGACAATCAGCAAACATATCAATAATGCTCTTAAAGAGGAATTGGCAGGTTCTGTGGTAGTCGCAAAATTTGCGAATACCACTCAGCATGGTGCAATAGAGGGAAAAACGCAGACTCATGAGATAGATTATTTCAATCTTGAAGTCATAACTTCTGTAGGCTATAGAGTCAAGAGCAAGCGAGGCGTGCAGTTCCGTCAATGGGCAAACAATGTCTTAAAACAGTATCTTATCAAAGGCTATGCCGTCAATGAGCGTATCCGCAAGGAGCAGATTGGAGAGTTGCGCCAACTGGTAGGTATGCTTGGGCGCACCATTCAGAATCAGCCACTATTGTCTAATGATGAGACCAATGCCCTGTTTGAGGTAGTGGCAGACTATACTTACGCTCTTGACACCCTCGATAATTACGACTACGAGCGACTGACCATCAATAAGACCACGAAGGAAGAGCCTTTCCATGCCACTTATGAGAATGCTATGAAGGCTATTGATGGACTGCGAGAGAAATTTGGCGGTTCAGTTCTCTTTGGCAACGAGAAGGATGACTCTTTCAAAAGCAGTATCGGACAGATATACCAGACCTTTGGCGGTGAAGAACTCTATCCAAGCGTAGAGGAAAAAGCAGCCATGCTACTATATCTCGTCACTAAGAATCACTCATTTAGCGATGGTAACAAGCGAATTGCCGCTACGCTGTTCCTGTGGTTCCTCAATGGTAACCACATCCTCTATCATCCTGACGGCAGCAAACGCATTGCCGACAGCACCCTCGTTGCCCTCACGTTGATGATTGCCGAGAGCAGGACGGAGGAGAAGGATGTCATGGTAAAGGTTGTGGTCAATCTGATAAACAAAAACAACGATGAGTAAAACGGAGTACAAACGTTTAGGCGACTATATCAGAGAGGTGAATGTTCGTAATCGGGATTTGAAGGTTACGAAGCTTGTCGGTCTTACGATTGACAAGGCTTTCATTCCGTCGGTGGCGAATGTCATTGGCACAGACCTCTCTAACTATAAGGTTATCCAAAGGGAACAATTTGCTTGCAGTTTGATGCAGGTGAGCCGTGATGGGAAGATGCCTGTTGCCATGTTTGAGGAAGACGAAGCTATTATGTCGCCTGCCTATCCCATGTTTGAGGTTATAGATAAAACGATGCTGATGCCTCAATATCTGATGATGTGGTTCTCTCGTAGCGAGTTTGACCGTGAAGCCAGCTACTATGCTGTTGGCGGTGTTCGTGGTAGCCTAACTTGGGAAGACTTTTGCAATATGCAGCTCCCCATCCCTTCCATCACTCGTCAGCGTGAAATCGTATCAGAATACGAGACGCTGTCCAATCGCATCCGTCTCAACAATCAAATGATTCAGCACCTCGAAGCCACCGCCCAAGCCCTCTATCGCAAAATGTTCGTTGATAACATCGACAAAGAAAACCTCCCCGAAGGCTGGAGAATGGGAACGTTGGGAGAGGTTGCAACCTTTAAGTATGGGAAACTGGCAGATAAACATGAAAAAAGCGTTGATTGTCCATATCCAGTTTTCAGTGGATATGCAATTACAAGTTATACTAACGAATATACATTAGAAGATCAAACAATCGTTATTATTGCTCGTGGTGATGCTGGTACAGGAAGAATATGTATGTCACCGAAGAAATGTTTTTTGTCAAACCTTGCAATTGCAATAGAGACAACAGACTTGATAATAAAAGACTATTTGTATTATCATCTGCTTGATTCCGATACGATGTCTTTGCGTTCTGGTTCTGCCCAAGCTCAAATTACAATAAACAATATTGAGCCATTTGAGATAATGATACCAGCCAAAGAGGTATGTATGGATTTCTCCCAAAAAGTAGAAACTCTTTATCAGGCTATTTTAATAAAAAAGCAAGAAAATGAGAAGCTAACCGAATTACAGTCTTTGCTCTTGGCAAAGATGGGACAATAACTATAACATAAGGAGATATAATATGGCTTTAAGACCTAAACTTGAATTTTACACACTAAAGTTAGTTTCAAAAGATTTAGAGTATAAAACTTTTCGTGATTTTGCAATCGAAGAGTTGTACCAACGCCGTCCAAGTACGGATGCTCAAATAATGAATAAATTGCTTGACCATTTTATGAATGGTTTAGTTACGGATAAGGCAAAGAAAAATAGCATCAGAAAACAACTTAAACTAATAAAAACGACTTCGAATAAGCATTTGGAGTACAAACCCGTTGTTGATGTTCAAAAGAATATTATATATGGGGTCATCAATGGAGGAAGATTTGGACGTGATGGAATGATGAGTGATTCTTCAGCTGATGCAGAAGAAGCAAATGCTTTTGGTAAAAATAAAACAATCCTTCGCTATTACTATTTCTTATTGTATTTGCCATTAGATCATAATGAAGGGTGTTTAATTATACATTCTAATAGTAAAGAAGAAACAATTACAGATATATTCAAAGTTTATTTAGAGAGACTTTTTAAAGGAGGTAATTATCGGCGCCCCGCACTAAACATGTTCTGTCCAAAATCATTCCAAGAAGAGTTTCAAAATGAAGCTATAATTAAGTCTTTGGAATTTAGCAATACTTATAGAGACGAAGTTTTTACAAATGAAGGTATAAGTTTGTATCAACAATTGTATGATGTCAAAATAGAGATAAAACCGAAAGAAAGAGACATTTCGTTAACTGAGAAATCAAAAATAATAAATCTTTTCAGTCAAATGGGGTTTGTTCGTAAAAGAAATGTGGCAGAAGGGTTGACAAGTTTTGATCGAAAAAAAATGACATTAAGTAGCCCTTTCTCGAAGACCGACAGAACTTTTGATTTTGACGATGAAAGCTTAAATGTCATACCGGTCGTTTATCTTGAAGGGCGTATTAATAACTGTAATGATGATGACACTCCTGAGTTTAATGAACTTAATCGGCTTTGTCAGAATCTATTTCAAGATGAAGTGTTACCAGAGATAAGACCCGATTTATTTGAAGAAAACAATGAAGCCTAATATAGAACACTCATTTATCCATTTTGTTTATTCCAAAGCACGTGAAAGTGAAACTTTGGACATAAATAACCAAAGGAAATCCTTTGTTCGTAGGAATGGCAGGTTTTTACTTGCTTATCCCTTAACTGTATTTGTGCTTTTTTCGCTTTCTGAAGGATATAATAATGAATTTCTTCAGTTGGGTGCTTCTATTCTTGCCATTTTAATTGGACTATTTTTGACAGCATTAGTATTTGCTTTAGACAAGTTCTATATTCCACAAAAGAAAAAGAGCGGAGATTATACATTGAATTTAGTGGAAAACGAACAAACTAGAAATATTGAAGCCTCAATTGACGAAATCGTTTTTGAGAATGCCAGAGAGAAACTATGGCAAAAGCATTCTTTGTACTATGTTCAGAAGTTCAATGTTCTAGTTGGCAAGAGTGTAATAGTTGGCATATGGGCTTTAGCTTTAATATGTATAAATGTGATGTATTTCAAATTCTTCAGTGTTGATATAGAGGATTATACGTTCGTTCCGATTACAATATCATCAATATTGATTTTCGGGAAGATACTACTGATAATTGTTGTTAGATTCTTTATATGTTACTATATGATAGAAGTGTTTTACAATACGATAAGGATTATTAGTAGTATGGTAAATTTTATGTCTGTTAGAATAAAGAAATAAAAATATAGCCTATGTCACACTTTAACGAACATACGCTGGAGATGGCCATTATGGAGCTGTTTGAACAACAGGGCTATGGCTATGTGAATGGCGAGACGATACACAAGGAGCTGACGGAGGTATTGCTACGTGACGATTTGCGGATGTATTTGATGGACAGATATGCCCAAGAGGGTATATGTAAATGCTAAAAGAACAAAGCGGTAGAACGACAACTAAAATTAAATTTTTCAGAATAAATACATCGCAAATGAACGAAATTCAATTCATATTATACCAGTTGCCCGGTGAAGAGGGTAAGGTCCAGGTCATCATCAAGGATGAAACCATTTGGGCTACGCAGAAAGCGATGGCACAACTGTTTAGCGTGGGCGTGCCCGCCATTAGCAAGCATCTTAAGAATATTTTCGAAGAGAATGAATTAGATGCCGATGTGGTTGTTTCCAAAATGGAAATAACCACTCAACACGGTGCCATAGAAGGAAAGACGCAACGGAATGAAACTGCTTTCTATTCCCTCGATGCCGTCATTGCCGTCGGCTACCGCGTTTCATCGGCAAGAGCCACCAAGTTCCGCATTTGGGCAACCAAAGTCTTGAACGAGTTCATCCGAAAGGGCTTTGTGCTGGATGACAATCGGCTAAAGCAAGGTGAAAGGGTGTTCGGAAAAGATTATTTCCGTGAGTTGTTAGAAAGGGTTCGCTCTATCCGTGCCAGCGAACGACGTATTTGGCAGCAAATCACTGATATTTATGCGGAATGCAGCATTGACTACGATAAGAATTCGCCTACCACACGGGATTTCTATGCGATGGTTCAGAATCGCTTCCATTATGCCATTACAGGGCAGACGGCAGCAGAAATCATCTATACAAAAGCCGACCATGAGAAAGCCAACATGGGATTAACCACATGGAAAAATGCGCCAAACGGCAGAATACTAAAATCGGATGTCTCAATTGCAAAGAATTACCTGTCAGAACAAGAAATCAGAAAGTTGGAACGTGCTGTAACTGGATTCTTTGATTATATAGAAGACCTTATTGAAAATGAGAATACATTCGATATGTCTCAATTTTCCGATAGCGTGAATGCTTTTCTTACTTTCAGAAACTACAAAATATTGAAAGGGAAAGGAAGTGTGTCAAAAGCGGAAGCTGATGCAAAAGCCGAGAGTGAATACGGTATTTTTAACAAGACTCAACCTATTATTTCCGACTTCGACAAGGAAATTAAACGACTGAAAGGAGAATAAGCCTATGTCACACTTTAACGAACATACGCTGGAGATGGCCATCATGGAACTGTTTGAGCAACAGGGCTACAGCTATGTGAATGGCGAGACGATACACAAGGAGCTGACGGAGGTGTTGCTGCGTGATGACATGCGGCTGTATCTGATGGATAGATATGCCCAAGAGGGAATCACACCTTTGGAGGTGGAGCGAGTCATTGCTAAGCTGACGGCAGACAATGGTGCTCCGCTCTACGAGCAGAACGCGCAGACGTATCGACTGATGACTGAGGGCTTCGCCATTAAGCGTGAGGACGCTTCTCTGCCAGACCTGTTCGTGGAAGTGATAGACTTTAAGAACATAGACAAAAATATCTTCAAGGTTGTCAATCAACTTGAGATAAAAGGACAAGAGAGACGTATCCCTGACGGTATCGTTTATGTGAACGGTTTGCCCGTAGTGGTGTTGGAGTTCAAGAGTGCTGTAAAGGAGGATACCACCATCATGAATGCCTATATGCAATTGACGGTGCGCTATCGAAGGGATATTCCAGAGTTGTTCCGTTATAATGCCTTTGTGGTCATTAGTGATGGTGTGAACAATAAATATGGAACGCTGTTCACACCTTACGAGTTCTTCTATGCTTGGCGCAAGGTAGAACATACGGACAAGGCTAACGACGGTATCGACTCCCTGCATACTATGATGGCAGGTTTGTTCCGTCGTGAGCGGCTGCTGAGCGTGATGAAGGACTTCGTGTTCTTCCCTGATACCTCGAAGAGCGAAAGGAAGATAGTTTGCCGCTATCCGCAGTTCTTCGCTACCCATCGTTTGTATGAAAACATCTTGGAACATTCGCACATCAACCTGCATGGTGACGGTAAGGGTGGAACATACTTCGGTGCTACAGGATGTGGAAAGAGCCTGACGATGTTGTTCCTTACACGTATGCTGATGCGTAGTCGCCATCTGGCAAGTCCAACCATCGTATTGATAACAGATCGCTCGGATTTGGACGACCAGTTGTCGGCACAATTTGTGAATGCCAAGCAGTTTATCGGTGACGAAACGGTAGTAAATGTGGAGACACGCGAAGATTTAGGCAAGAAGTTGAGAGGAAGAAAGAGCGGAGGTGTATTCCTGACAACCATACAAAAGTTCAGCGAGGACATCAATCTGTTATCCGGCCGTGCCAACATTATCTGCATATCTGACGAGGCTCACCGTTCGCAGACGAATGTAGAACAGAATGTGACCATTACCGATAAGGGCGTGAAGCGCAGCTATGGCTTTGCCAAATATCTGCATGACTCGCTGCCCAATGCTACATACGTTGGCTTCACGGGCACGCCTATTGATGCCACTATTGATGTCTTTGGAGATGTTGTTGATTCCTACACAATGACAGAATCGGTGGCTGACGGCATCACCCGCCGTATCGTCTATGAAGGAAGGGCCGCCAAAGTGTTTGCCGACCACAAGCAACTGGAGGCAATAGAGGCTTACTATAAGCAGTGTGTCGAACAGGGAGCCAATGAATACCAGATAGAAGAAAGCAAGAAGGCGGTGACGCAGATGAACAAGATTCTTGGTGACCCAAAGCGATTGGCTGTGGTGGCAAGTGATTTCATTGAGCATTATGAGAAGCGCATAGAAGAAGGAAGCACCGTTTGTGGCAAGGTAATGTTTGTATGCTCCAGTCGCGAAATAGCCTACGACCTATATAAACAGATTGTTGCACTGCGCCCAGAATGGGAAGAGAAGATGGGTTCTGAAGACCAGACACCAGTAGAGCGCATCCGACTCGTGATGACTCGTGAAAAGGACGATGATCCGAAACTGCGCGAATTGATTGGTTCGGACGAAGACCGTAAGGCACTCGATGTGCTGTTTAAGAACCCAGACTCGAACTTCAAGATTGCTATTGTCGTGTCTATGTGGATAACAGGCTTTGATGTACCATGTCTTGATACGATGTATATTGACAAACCTTTACAGAAGCACACATTGGTACAAACTATTTCGAGGGTGAACCGTGTGTATGAAGGCAAGGATAAGGGACTTGTGGTTGACTACATCGGTATCAAGAGCAATATGAATAATGCTCTGAAACAATATGCCGGCGATGGCGACATGGGTGACAACGTGGAAACCATCGAACAAAGCGTGACGATGGTGAAAGACGAGTTGGATATCCTGCACCGAATGTTTCATACTTTCGATTACAGCAAGTTCTCCACGGGTACGCCATTGGAGCAGTTGGAATGTCTGAAACATGCGGCAGAGTTCGTACAGGCTACAGAGAAAACCCAAAACCTGTTTATGGGCCATGCAAAGAAACTGAAGTCTGCCTACAATCTCTGTTCCAATCATGAGACTATCAGCGATAAGGAACGTGAGGATATCCACTTCTTTACGGGGGTAAGGTCTATTATCTACAAGCTGACCAAAGGTGACGCTCCTGATGCTTCGCAGATGAACCGCAAGGTGAGCCAAATGATTGCAGAAGCCTTGCAATCGGACGGAGTGGAAGAGGTGGCTCAGGTAAATGCAAGTACAAAAGACTTGGACTTACTGAGCGAAAACTACATATCGAGGTTGGAAAAACTAAAGTTGCCCAATACCAAAGTGAAGTTAATGGAGAAACTGCTACGGACAGTCATCACAGACTTCAAGAAAGTAAACAAGATGAAGGGCGTGGACTTTACTAAGCGCCTGAATGCATTGGTACAGCGATACAATGACCGAAGCGATAATGCCGTGTTTGCCGAAGAGGTGCTTAATGAGGTTGCCAAGCAGATGGCAGAACTGCTGAAGGAGGTAAACAAAGAGAAGAAATCGTTCAAGGACTTAGGCATCACTTACGAGGAAAAGGCCTTCTATGATATTCTGAAAGAGGTAGCTCATAAATTCGACTTTGAATATCCAGAGGATAAATTGCTGGCACTTGCAGCTGCCGTGAAGAAGATGGTGGATGATAAGTCGAAATATACTGACTGGGCAAATCGTTCTGACATCAAGGCAGAACTGCAGATGGACCTAATTTTGATACTTGCAGAATATGGCTACCCTCCAGTTCCGCAGGATGAGGTTTTCAAGGAGATATTCGAGCAGGCAGAGAACTTCAAGAAATACGAACATGCTGATGAAGAAACTACAGAGAAAGCAGCACCTGTCATCTCTATATATCCACAATTTGAGGATGAAGAAATGATGATAGCAGCTGAAGACATCTTCATCTATGGCAGTATCCCTGTTGACTTGCCAAATACTAAACGCAATGAGTTGACTAATGGCAACTTGAATTTGGTTCTAATGTACGCTATCGGAAGTGGCGCACGCCAGAAGACGGAGTCTGCCGGCAAAATTGCTTTGGGCATAAAAGAGGATATGTTGAAAGACGAACAGATGGCAGCATACAAGAGTATTAAATACCTGATGTTTCATTATTGGAGCAATCCAAGGGCATATCTGTTGACCGGAGAGCCAGTAATGGTTGATAAGGATGCTGTTCCGTCTGAATACTTGATCCGAATGGATAAGTATGCTGTAAAGTATCTGTTGTTGGATTATAATCCCCAACAATCAGCAGATTTAGGGAATGTAAACATCTTAAAGACCCAACGAAGAGGTGAAATCAGATACCTCCCATTTGTAACGACATTAGAAAGTATTATAGATGAATAGGATAGTTCCTATTGGAAATGGATTCATTCAAAGCGCTGTAGGCGCAACATAAATCAGCCCGTTATAGGGCCAAAATATTTACAGAAAAATTTGTCGTTTTCTGAGATAAATTTCGTACCTTTGCACTTCGTTTCAGCGAATCTATTACTTAGAACCTTCAAATATGAAAAACAGGCATTTTATTGCCGCTTTTGTTTTCGTTGCATTGGCGGCTGCATTGTTAATTACTGGCTGTTCAAGCAGTGACGCCAATAGCGATGGACCATTGCGTCGTGTAGAGGTTGTTATGCCAACTTCCCCTGAAACAGCTACTTCGCATAGTTATTCCGGTCGTGTCAAAATGGATAACCTCATAGGATTGGGCTTTAAAGTCGGAGGCGAGATTGTTTCCATAAACGTTAAGGAAGGCGACAAAGTAAAGAAGGGGCAATTGCTTGCGCAACTTGACAAATCCGATTACTGCATCAGCCGTGACGCGGCTAAAATACTATACGAGCAGGTGAAAGACGAGGTCGGACGCATAGAACAACTCTACCAACGCAAATCCGTCAGCGAGAATGATTACGTAAAAGCCGTGGCTGGAATGAAGCGTGCCGAGGCTGGTTACTTGGGTTATCAGAAACAGGTTGACTATACCTCTTTGTACGCTCCTGCCGATGGCGAGGTGACAGCTATAATGGGTCGTGTCAACGAGTTGACCGACGCTGGAGTGCCTGTTATGAATATTCTGGAACGCAAGGCAATGCACGTCAGGGTGAGTATCCCAATGCAGGAGGTGCAACGTCAACATTCAATGCAGCGTGTCGAGTGTGTGGTTGAAGGCAAAGGGGTGGCGATGCAGGTGCTGAGCGTTTCGCCTGTGTCAGACAATAACCAATTGTATGAGATGTTGTTATCTTTCAGGGACAATGTGCCTTCCGTCCTTGCCCCAGGTATGAACGTAAGCGTGAAAATATATTATACCTCTGACGTGCTGAGTGACGACGTTTTCTCTATACCAATGAGGTCTGTTGTCGAGGAAAAAGGTCAAAGGTATGTGTGGGTTGTCGGGCAGGATAGCGTCGTCCATAGGAGGACGGTTATAACCGAAGGATTGTCGGGCGAGAATGTCTTGGTGCGTGGACTGACCGGAAATGAGCGTATTGTCAAGGCTGGCGTCCATCACGTCATCGAAAACGAAAAAGTTGTCGTCCTCTAATCCCCACTTGCTATGAAAGTGAATAGACTGACTGATTATTTCCTCACCCACAGGACGTTGTTCTGGTCGCTTGTGGTTATGTTGGTGGCAGGGGGGCTGTTTTGCTACCACTTAATGCCAAAACTTGAGGACCCATTCACCGCCAACCGTATGGCGGCAGTAGTGGTGCCTTACCCTGGAGCCTCGGCTGGACTTGTCGAGGAGCGTGTGGCTAAACCTCTTGAGGAACAGATTTATACCTTGCCAGATATACGAAATGTTTTTACCACCTGCCATTCTGACATGGCGATGATTCAGGTGGAGTTCAACTATGAACTCTCTGCCGAGGAGGTCGAGAACCATTACGGGCTGTTGCGTCGAAAGGTTAGCGATTTCGAGCCTTCTTTGCCTTCAGGTACATACGATCCTATCATAATAGACGATATGTCAGACATCTACGGCATTATGTATGCTTTGACGGGTGACGGGTACAAGAATGAGGAGTTGTATGGTTACGCTTGCACTATTCGTGACGAACTGTTGCAGGTTAAGGGCGTTAAGAGGGTCAACATCGTGGGCAAACGCCCCCAGCAGATTAACATTCGCGTAAACCGTGACCGTGTGGCTGGTAACGGATTGTTGCCTACTGAGATTATGCTGGCTTTGCAGTCTGTCGGAATTCCACACATGTCTGGAAGATATGACGTTGGGGATGAATCCTTGCCGTATGATATACAGGAGGAGACCTCGATTGATGATATAAAAAACATACCTGTCAGGTTGCTGCCAAGCGGTAACGCCCGTTTGTGTGACCTTGTGGATGACGTGACACTCGATTATGCGGAGCCTCAGCAGAATGGTTATTTCGTCGATGGCGAACCGGCTTTGGCTATATGCGTAACCATGGAAAATTCAGCCGTAGTTCCTGATGTGGGTGATTTAGTTGAGGAAAGGGTAGGCAAGTGTATGGAAACAATGCCAATAGGCATTGATATACAGAAAGTATTCTTCCAACCTGATTTGGTAAACAAGGCTTTGGACGGCTTTATGATTAACCTCATAGAGTCTGTGCTGATTGTCGTGATTGTACTTACGCTTTTCATGGGTTGGCGCAGTGGCGTAATTATCAGCCTTGGCCTTATATTAACCATACTTGGTTCGTTTATAGGTCTTTTCGCTTGGGGTACAACTATGCAGCGAATGTCGCTTGGTGCTTTCATAATCGCCATGGGTATGCTTGTGGATAACGCTGTGGTGGTGATGGACGGAATTTTGGTTGACCGTAGGAAAGGTCTTGACCGTCAGACTTTCCTGACACGTATCGTTGGTCAGACGGCTATGCCTTTGCTTGGTGCAACGTTGATTGCCATCGTCTCTTTCATTGGCGTCTATCTTTCGACAGGTGCGACTGCCGAATATGCCTCAGACATTTTCCGTGTAATCGCCTTCAGCCTCTTTGTCAGTTGGATTCTTGCTGTGACACAGATTCCGGTTTGCGCTGACAAATGGTTGCCTAAGTCTGTGGAAAACGAGAAGGAAAGCCGTCTTTCGCTCATTATGCAGCGTTGGATGAGGAAAACGCTTAATGTGGTTATGAACCATCGTTTGACCTCGCTTGTCGTCGCTGTGGTTTTGCTTATCCTCAGCATTGTTGGTTTTAGGTTCGTCAAGATGATGTTTTTCCCTGATTTCGAGTATAGTCAGTGTGTCGTCGAGTGCTTCTGGCCTGAGCCTACGAATGCTGGTCAGGTGAAGCAATACCTGCTTGACATGACGGATGAATTGCTGAAAGACAAGGAAATCAAACGTGTGTGCGCAAGCCAGGGAAGCGCCCCTGCCCGTTATTGTATGGTGCGTCCAATGACTTCGGGCGGAAATTGCTACGGTGAGTTGATGGTTGATTTCGAGGACTATGAGACCATGATAAGGAAAATGGGCGAGATTCGTGAGAAACTGCGTGCGCAATACCCAGATGCCTATATCCGTATGAGAAAATATAACTTATCTATTGCTACAAGCCATACGATAGAGGTAGAGTTTAACGGTCCTGACACGAAAGTCCTTCACCAACTGGCGGAACAGGCAAAGGAAATAATGCGCGGCTCTGACCAGATTGACCATTATTCAATACAGGACGATTGGTTGCCTATGGGACAACATCTGCACGTTGCTTACAATGAGCATAACGGGCAGTCATTAGGCATTTCGCGTGCTGATGTCGCTGGTGCGCTGATGGCGGCAGGTGACGGAAAACCAATAGGTATGGTCACAGATGGCGACTCACGGCAGATTATTTATTTGCAGGTGCGTAATGATGACGGCAGCAGGATTGCCAACTTGAATGAAGTGCCTGTTTGGTCGATGATGAACCTCCATCTTGGTGATATAGATTACAAGACCCTCGTCACAAGTGGCGGTAGGGAAGAGTTTAATGAACGGATGTTCCGTTCGGTACCCCTTTCGGTCGTGGCCGATTCTATAGATTTGAAGTATCAGGAGGATGTTATCCGCAGACGTAACGGCAAACGGGCAATAGAGGTTGAATGTGACCCTAACCCTTATAACGGTGCCTCTATAAAATCAGCCCAGACGTCAATACAGGATGCAATTGAGAATATGGCTCTTCCCGACGGTTACAGTATGATTTGGCGAGGAGAGGAGAGCAACACGCGTGAGGCAATCCCGCCAATCCTGGTCAACAGCATCGTGGGTGTTGTGGCTATGCTGATTATTCTTTTGCTGCTTTTCCGCTCTTGGCGTACGATTATAATAATGCTATGTTGTATCCCATTCATTTTCTGTGGCATTGTGCCTGGGTTGAAACTGACAGGTTCGCCTTTCACCTTTATGGCGATTATTGGAATGTTGGGTCTTATGGGTATGATGATTAAGAATGTGGTTGTGCTGATGGACGAGATTGAACTCCGTATGAAACAGGGTGGAAACCCAGTTCAAGCCATAATCGAGGCTTCAGTCAGCCGTACGCGCCCAGTGATGATGGCAAGCGTTACGACTATCGTTGGTGTAATGCCGTTGCTTAGTGACCCTATGTATGCCTCGATGGCTATTACGATAATGTGCGGACTGTTGGTTGGGACAATAGCCACTTTGGTGCTTTTCCCTCTATTCTACGCGCTTGCTTATGGAATATCCAACGATGGGTTTAAGAAATCCAATATTGTTTATGTGGTTTTGCCTGTTGCGTTGTTGCTTGCCCCTGCTGGGTTAAACGCGCAATCTGACACACTCACCCTCAATTTTGACAGTTGCCTTCAGAGGGCGATTGACAATAGTTACGCAATCAAGAAGTCTGCCAACACTGAGCGTGTGGCGGAGTTGCAACGCAAAGAGGTGCTGACCAAGTTTTTCCCTTCCATCAGTGCCTCGGCTTCTGTCGGTTATATAAAACAGCAGGATATTGTAACGGGCGATTTGATGAATGTGGATCTCTCGTTTGATGGTATGTATCTGGCAGGTTTCCAACTGGTTCAGCCTGTTTTTGCAGGTGGGCAGATTGTCAACGGTTATCGCTTAAGTAAGGAAGCGCAAAACGCACGGCATTTGCAACACCAACTTAGCAAAGCCACAGTAAAACAGGATTTGGTGCAGCGTTATTGGACCTACGTGGCTACACGTAGCAAGGTGAAACTGCTTAATGAATACCTTGCACAGATTGACACTGCAAAAGCATACGTTGAAGGTGCCGTGGCGGCAGGTTTGACGCTCGAAAACGACCTTATGCGTCTTGAGACTAGCCGCTTGAATATACTTTATCAACTTGAGCGTGCAAAGGCGGGACAGGAGTTGTGCCGTATGTCGTTGAGTGAAATGATGAATATCCCTTACGACTCAATATATTTGATGCCTGGTGACGTGGAGATTAATATTCGTAGGAATGAATCAATGGGTGGTTCGGTTGATAACAGGTTGGAGGTTCGTTTGCTGATGAGCAACCTGCGCATAGCACAGTTGCAGAAGAAGATAAAGGTCGGTGAGTTTCTTCCACAGTTAGGGCTCGTGGGTATGTATTGCTGGTTTGGTAATGTAAATATGGGTATTGACGCCACAAACCTTTTTATGATGTTGCCTAATATAATTCCGCCTGAAGTACTTGCTGGTATTCCTGGTATGGCTGGCATGAATCCTAAAACCACCCATGAGATTAAGGGTGATGCCCCCCTTGTGATGCTCTCGCTGAAAGTGCCTTTGACTGATTGGATTGGCGGTGGTATGGCTATTAAGAGAAGCCAACTTGAAGTTGAGAATGCGAAACTGGATTTGGAGGAGAACAAGAAGCTTATGACTTTGGAATTGCGGCAGGCTGAGATGAAAATGACCTCTTCGTGGAAACTGCTTGAGTCGTCCGAGAAGGCATTGCAGTCTGCTACAGAGCAACTTCGTATAATGCGTGACCGTTACGAGGTTGGCATGTGTACATTGCTTGAGTTGCTCGCGTCGCAGTCTGATTGGCACAAGGCTGAGTCAGACCATATTGAGGCACAGACACTTTATAAGATTAACGAGGCTGACTATCTGCGTTGCAGGGGTGAATAATATTTATGAATAAATCGGTTACATATCTCAAGGCGTTTGGAATCATTCTTATGGTTCTGGGACATACGATGAACTCTTTGGTCTATTACCACCAATTTGTCTGTATGTTCCACATGCCGCTGTTTTTCTTTATTTCTGGCTATTGTTTCAAACATAAATATCTCAATGAACCAAAGACTTACCTGTTGAATAGGGTGAAGGGAATCTATTGGCCGTACCTGAAATGGAGTCTCGTTTTCTTGGCTTTCCATAATATTTTCTTCCACCTGAACATCTATAGTGACGTCTTTGGTTTTGGCAGTCAGGTGTCGTATCTGTATGATGGTCACGAGTTTTTGCGCCGTTTGCGCAACATTGCCTTGATTATGTGCGACCACGAGCAGTTGCTTGGTGGATATTGGTTCCTTAACGCTTTTTTCTATGGTTCGGTTGTCGCTTTCCTGTCTTACAAGTTGTTACGCAAAGTCGAGATTGCGTTGATTGTGAACATGGCGATAACTTTTGTATTAGTTTGGCTTGATTTCCGTTATCCTTATCGCACTTACCTGTTAGTTCAAGCGTTTTACGCAAGCACGTTTGTTTTGGCTGGAATGTTGTTTGCCGAGCGTAAGGTTCCTACTTTCCGTTGGTGGGGTGTTTTGTCTTCGCTTGTGCTGACTTTTATTGGCACTTTCTTTTGGCGTATGGGGGTGGGGGAACTTCCTTACGACATTGTTCGTATCCTTCCGTTTTTCGTTACGGCAATACTTGCGACATGGAGTTTCTATTCAATATTCACATGGCTGAATGAAGATAGCGTGATGACCAAGTGTCTGGATTTCATAGGTAAGAACACGCTTACCATACTGACGTGGCATCTCTTTTCGTTCAAAATCGTGTCGCTTGTGATAATCGTCGTAAATAACCTTCAGATTGTCCGCTTGTCTGAGTTCCCTGTGATATTTGAATACTCTTTTGGCGGTTGGTGGCTGATTTACGCTGTCGTTGCACTTTTCACGACATGCTGCATCGCTTATTGCAACCGTTTTATCAAAAACCCTTGGCTGAAACTTTGAATTAGAAGAACTCACATTAATTTTTGTCAACCTGTATTAGCGATAAGAGCAGAATAGTCAACCCAAATTAGGAGGCTACAGAGTCCTATGTTCTATCGTAGTAAGTCCCATTCAGCTCCCATTCAAGTCCCATTTATGTCCCATTATATATGGGACATAAATGGGGTGTGTATTGTATGTGAATGGAGATTGCTACGGAGGCACGTAGGAGTCACCTCAGATGCTCATGAAACATATAACTATGTATGATATGGATTTCATAATTAAAACTTTCAATATATGGCAAAAGTAAAACCAAACGGTATGCTATCAGGAACGATAGGCAATACCATTTTGCGACATTGTAATGGTACGGTCGTTGCGAGTGAGAAACCAGACAGAGTGAGAAACCCAAGGAGTCAGGCTCAGCAGACTAACCGTCTAAAGATGCGTAACATCATCAACCTTTACGGCTCAATGAAAGATGCCTTGAAGGACAATTTCCAGGGCAAGACTGGCCGTCAGTCGGACTATTCACGCTTTCAGGCTTGCAACATGTCGCAAACGGCAGTATATCTGACCTATAGAGACAATTTTGCAAGTGTGGTCGCACCATACGTAGTCTCGTTTGGCACACTGAAGATGATAGATTATCATCTTGAGGGAGAGTGGCTTGTGACAAATATCAACGTTGAGGGACTGAATCCTGCTGCTGACACAAAGTTACGGCAATTGTCTTCAGCGTTGCTCAACTCCCCAGAACTTTTCATCTCTGGTGACAGGGTTGAAATGATAGCTTGTTATCAGCAAAATGCGATGGACTCTCCGAGAACGACTTGCAAATATTGCGAGTTGGTGCTCGATAATAACAGCGACATGCCGCTTGATGAACTGCTCAATGGTTTTGAACTTCGTGTGAATGAAGAGAATAAGCTCTGCTTACGTCGAGAGGGAGCATGTGGCCTTGCAATTGTGCGCAAGCGTGGCGAAAGCCGTGAAGCATCCACCAGTGTCCAGTTCCTTGCAGTAGATAACCCACTGCTGGAGCAATATACATCAGAAGAGCAGAAGCAGCTTGCCATCGCAAGTTATGCGAAGAAGAAGTGAAACATTGTTTTTTAAGTACTTGTAATATAGTTGTTTGATGCAAAGCATAAAATTTATAATAAAAAATTTCTCTATTCTTGCGGTTATAAGAAAATAATTTTGTAAATTTGTCTCGTGATTCTACGCCGACTTGGGATTGTCCTTTTTCGGAATGGGATTACGGGACATATTGGCATTTATTAGTGCTCTGTTTCAACGTTTTGGAACTTCGCAACTTTCAATAGAGTTAGATTGGAACACAGAGGCAATGAATGTCCATTGGGTGTGATTTTACGCACGCAACTATGCAAAATTTGGCTTTTGTGTTATAATAGCTGATTGTATAGATGGATTTGAAAGGTTGCAGGATATCATTTTGTGATGGTGTACTTAGGTTTTTTTGTGCTTTGCTCTGGCTGGTAATTTTGAGCTCTTTTAGTTTCTTTGATTTGATTAATTTCATGATTCACACCTCAGAGCATTCCATATCAATGGAGATAGTGCGGGAGATGCAGAATCTGAAAATGATAGTAGCTAATATTGGTCTTATTGGGTATGAATACGATATTTCTTTTTGTCGGTATTGTTGCTTCTTTGGTGGTGCTATATGTTGTCACACTGGGGTTGCAGCATTTGTATGTCAAATCATCGAGAAAGGTTTGTTGCGTATTAGCTGGTGACGATAACGAGCATCTGCCTACACATTGTCAAACTAGCACTTTAAAGCCATTTGAATCGTTTCGTCATAATGGAAAACGCATAGATCCGTCAGATTATATCTTAGCAAGAGTGGAAGGTGAATGTATGCATCCGAGAGGCATACATTCTGGCAATATTGTTTTTATTCATACAATGACTGAGTCGGAAAAGAACGATATCAAAGATGGCTCTATATTGTATATCCGTAGTGACAAAGAAGGAGTGCAAAGTTATTTCTTGAGAGAATATATCAAAAACCTTTCAGAGGGTAAAGTTGTTGCAACTCGTTTTTATCGAAACGGATACCAGCCAAAAGAGTCGGATCCACATCACTCGTTGGATGATGTTGTTGGAGTGGTTCGTTATTGTTTTGAAGTCTAGCCACTTTACAGTGTCATCCTGCGGCAAACCGGCAGTGTTTGACTCAACGATTGCATCGAACGCACCCATATATTCTGGATGCAAGGATAGAATCTTCTTGGGGCCACCTCCTTTCTGGCGTATGCGGCCTTTTCC
>JAZRYS010000118.1:0-2722 GCA_045600865.1 Candidatus Aphodosoma sp. | reverse complement strand
TGTCACATGAGCTGCAACAAGACCAATCTCAATGGCCAAAGCCCTCACGCTCTCAAACAACTTCACCGGCCCATCGATGTGGTCAACATCAATCATCGCAAGTCCAGAGGGAATTGCCGAGAACGAATTGCGCTTGTTCCCTTTGAAGATGGCATGCCAACATAATGCTTGCAAACTACGCTTCAAAACGCTTATCTGGTCCTGCAGCTGGCGTTTTATTGCCTCATCTTTGCAAGTGGCCATCTTGGCCACCAAGGCCGCAATCTGCTGGCAGATAACTGCCACTTTCGGGTTGTCCAGCGCAGCGTCAAACGCCTTCCGGTCAACAACCATCGCCGGACCACCAACACTGTAAACTATTGAAAATTTATACATAATAATACTTTCTTTTTCTCACACAGACTACGCAGACTTATGGGAAAATTTCTGCGTATTCTGCGTATTCTGCGTGAGACTAAATTAATTCTGCGTGAAACATAATCAAAACTGAGTTTTAATCACCTCTCTCACGCCAGCTATCGCCTTTTGCGACATCTTCCACATTTTTGCATGGCAGGCTGTTGTCTCTTTCGCAGGCTCGATGATAGGAAACTTCATGGTCACGATGAAATTACGTGACGTGCGCTTCACCGTCAGGTTGTTATTCCTCAAAATCTCGTCAATCCGAGGTGGTACTGCCGTAGGGGTGTCATCATACACCACCTCCGCCGATCCATTCTTGCGGACATCCACCGTGCTGCGGTGCTTACCCAGACCGAAATCCAGCACTGGTTCAGCCTCTGGCAGTCCTGAGTTAATCACGATGCCTTTCTCCGTGAACGAAACACGGCAATCCAAATCTTGCTTCTTCATAAATAAAACAATATTAATAGGTTAATTATAATTTGTGCAGAATCTTCAATTCAGCCTTCAGCACCTCTTTGCCGCTGCTGAAATACATTCTCGATTCAATCTTCTCACGCTTGCTGACAACAGTGAATAGTCCGTTGCAATTGCTGTTCACTATGCGACCGAGAGCACGTTTTATCATCGGAGTGGCGTATTTCTCGAACGAGCCGTGTTTCTTTTCGTCGTATTTCATCACTGCGTCAGCCAGGACTCTCTCAGCCTCACGCTGCAGTTCGTCGTATTCAGCCTCGACACAAGTGGCATTCATAGCCAAAGTCTCAGCAAGGTCAATGTTCATTTCGAACAGTTTACGTTGATGTTTATTCATTATTTCATTATTTAAAAAGTTTATATTCCTCAGCACAAGCAGCCAATTTGTTTTTGATTTCTCTGTAGCGCTTTGCCATACATTTCTCGCTGATGTCCATCTGAGCAGCCAGTTCGGCAAGTTCCACAGGATCATTGTCGAATCCCACATGCAGGCTGACAATCCGCCGTTCGTCAGGTGTCAGGTGTTCCATCAGAAAAGCGACAGTCTCCAACGCCTCTTCACGCGCCCGCTCTTCTCTGTCGGCTTCGCAGCTCAGTGCATCCTCCCAACTCACATCGTCATCTTCGTCATCGCAGCATGCATTGTCAAGCGATGTGATACGCACGAAGAAACGTTGATTTTTCGACAGATACGATTGCTGTCCGTGTTGCATGATGAACTTACACAACCATCCATTGATGAACAATGTGGAATAAGTTGACAGCTCACAATCGTTCTCCGGAGAGAACCTCATGGCAGCATAGCATAATGCCAGTCGCGCCTCCTGTCTGAGGTCATCCAACGGAATGCCTTTGTGTTGATACTTGGCGGCTATGCTGTCTGCATAACCCATTGCCCTTACCACCAACTCTCGCTGCTGGTCATTCATTTGTCTATTGTTATTCATACTTATGAATTTTTTAATTGAGAACATCTGTGTGCCCTACACTTTAGTATTTCCCACGGTTTGGCACCATACGCTTCCCCCTTCTTCCTTTTTCTTCCCTCTGTCATTGCATAACAAACAGATTGTCAATCTCTTTGAACCATGCAGGAATTTTGTTTTTTATGTGATTTTTCCTGATTTCCCTCAGGTCTGTCATGTCGAAAAGGCGGTTCAGTGCTGCGGCAGGGAACTCTCTGTCGCCCTTCGCCCACACTCGATAACTGAGTTGTTTCCTTGATCTGTCATTGCTGAAACAACGGCCAAGGAAATAAGCCAGCGCAGCAGGTGTACGGAATCTGCTGACAAATTCCCCATCCTCCATGCAGAGGTATCCTTCGATGAAAGCACGACGGAATGCTGCCCTGTGAATCAGCTTGCGCTTCAGTTCACGTGGCAGCAGCATGACAGGGTCATCCACATCTTTATATAATGTGGCCTCTTCAGTCTGACTGATTGTGATGTTGAGTCTGACGTTTGTGCCGTCAAGGTTCTGAAGAAGTGAAATAACCTCCTCTGTTGATGAAAATAAAATGGTTTTATCTTTCATACAATGAATTGATTTGCGAGGTGGAGATTTCAGATTGTTGTGCACTTTACCCGGGAATATCCTCCGTCGTCACCAACTCATTGTTTATAAAAATAACTCAAGTTTCGCATGTATTAGCCCTGAAGGGGCGGCACATACCAGCACAGGGCGTGAGCCTTGTGTATGAGGTTGTTATCCAGTTTAAGTCCTGTAAGGACGACACATTTATTTTCACCGTATGTGTTATTTAATTCTGTCGTACCTACGGCACTCTATTAACGCATTGACCATTTTTACACAGGGCTCACGCCCTGTGCTATACTATTTCGCT
>JAZRYS010000117.1:0-1254 GCA_045600865.1 Candidatus Aphodosoma sp. | reverse complement strand
AGAGAACTCTCTGTGCTCCTGGAACTGTGCAGAATCAAGGTAGTTCGTATCATCAGCATTCACGACAAGGTGGATTCAAAGGATGAGTTATTCCCTCCCCTTTCTTCTGAAGCCATGCTCAATATATTCGGAGCACTACCGAGCGAAGTGGCCATACTCCGCAAAGCTTCTACCCACGTCATAAGATTGAAACAGGTGAAGACAAAGTCGAAAGCTGGCAAAAGCCGTCAGGATCGTGAAATGACGATTGTCAACATGTACAATGGAGGACATTCGATTGATGACATCTGGCACATCAGCGGATTCCGCTCACGCAGTTCCATATTCCGCATACTAAACAAGCACGGCATAACCTTGAATCGAGGGCCACATTCCGGACCAATCAGAAAAAGAAGCGAAAGGCAAAACGAGAGTTCTGAAGATTCAACGTCTGATTAAAGTTTATCAATATTTAGGATGACATTAAAAGAAGCAATAGTCGCACGTCATAGTGTGCGCAAATACATAGACAAGCCCATATCACAGGACATTATTGACATCCTTCAAGCCAAAGTTGAAGAATGCAACAACCTCGGCAATCTCCACATTCAGCTTGTTACCAATGAGCCAAAGGCATTCAAGGGCAAGATGGCTTACGGAACCTTCAGCGGAGTGAGCAACTACTTTGCCATGGTCGGCAAGAAATCGGATGATCTCTCAGAACGCATCGGTTACTATGGTGAGCAGTTAGTGCTGCTTGCTCAGACTCTTGGACTCAACACCTGTTGGGTTGGTCTCACTTATAACAACATCAAAGAGGCTTACGAGAAAGGCAATGATGAAAAGCTTTGCTGTATGATTGCCCTTGGCTATGGTGATGATCCAGGCAGAAATCTAAAACGCAAGACACCCAAACAAGTCAGCAATGCGAGCGACATCACGCCGAAATGGTTCCATGACGGAGTGGCCGCTGCCCTACTCGCCCCCACAGCCGTTAATCAGCAGAAATTTCACTTTGAACATCTTGGACCCCATGGTGACAACATTCACAAAGTAAAAGCAGAAAGAGGCTTTTCGTTGATTGGTTATACCAAGATGGACTTAGGCATTGCCAAGCTCCACTTTGAGATAGGAGCTGGCAAGGAAAACTTTGAGTGGGCATAAATGAACTTATGAAGCATCTGACCAACATTCACGACATTGAGCAAGCACTTTCAGAACATCGCCTTTGTCTCTTTTATGTCAAGGCTCCCGATTGCGGTGTCTGCAACGTCA
>JAZRYS010000116.1:0-1966 GCA_045600865.1 Candidatus Aphodosoma sp. | reverse complement strand
GATGTGGAGAAGTTCGAAGAGTTGTTCAAGAAGTATGACTATGAGTCATGCATGGATATGATCGGCCAGTATGGCATTGCACCTGAACAGCAAGAGGCAGTCTTGTCACAGCTGCTTCATCATCAGAAGCTGGTTTCGCTGAATGACATTCATTTCTCAAACGTAAATGACTATGTCAACACGAGAACTACACATTCTTCCGTTTATGAGATGATAGCGATTGCGTTCCTGATAATCATCATTGCCTTCATCAATTTCGTCAACTTCTTTGTATCTCTTGTACCGGAGAAGATGAAAACTGTCAATATCCGCAAGGTATTCGGTGCATCAAGGGGCGCTCTTATCTGGGGTTTCGTCAAGGAAGCTCTTGAGTATGTAGGTGTGGCTATAGTGCTCTCGATTGTATTGGCACTGGCTATCTCGAAGAGTCCTGTAGGCGAGCTTACCGATGGAAGTCTAGGTCTTGGCAGCAATATGCTTGCTTTTGCCGTGTTGGTGCTCGTTTCTGTGGCGTTTGCCGCACTCTCGGCATTATTTCCTGCCATGTATGTTACGAATGTGAATGCTGCGATGGGCGTGAAGAGCGGTTTCTCGAGAAGTGTTGCAGGCAAGGCAATCAGGAAGGTGCTCATTACGCTGCAGCTTGGAGTAGCCGTTTCCATGATGATCATCTCGACGATATTCTACATGCAGTACCGTCTCATGACTACGAAGGAGCTTGGCTTTGACAAGGAGAATCTTTATGGAATGAGTGTGCCAAGCTATACTCCGTCTGTCAAGTCAAGGTTTGAGGGTATATCCGGCGTCAAGGGTGTGATTGCATGCAACAATCAGATCACCGGAAATGCTGGAATGCAGCAGACCATGAGCAACAACAAGAATTCCACAAAGCTTACTCTCATGATCAGGAAGGTGCTTCCGAACTACCTGGATGTGGTCGGCATTCCTCTTCTGGAGGGAGAGGGCTTCACTGAAAGTAACAGTGGCAAGATGGTTCTGGACATCGCTTCGAAGGAAAGGTGGGAAGCTTTTAATGAGGGACATGACGAAAATGCTTATACCTCGGTTTCTGGTTATTGCGCGGAAACCAAGAGTAAGCCTGCAACCGACAAGACAAACGATGGAATAGAGGCATACAGGAATGTTGGATATGATGGCAATGGCTTGACATATCTGATATTCAGGACAGAGAAGGGTGTGGATACGAAGAATATAATCCGCCAGGTAGTTGATGCCGTCTGCGCAGAGTATGATCTCTACGAGGCATCTGACGTGCGTTCAGTAGATGACGAGTTGGCTGAGCGTTATGAGCAGTTCAGGACCCAGTCTGTCATCATAGGTCTATTCTCCCTGATTGCCATCGTCATAGCCTTGATGGGAGTGTTCGGCATAGTGCTTTTCGAGACAGAGCACAGAAGGCATGAGACTGCTGTGAGAAAGGTCCTCGGTGCTGAGAGCTATGACATCGTTGGTCTTTTCTGCAAGCAGTATGTAGCAACTGTAATCATCGCTTGCTTCATTGCCTCGCCTGTAGCTATTTACGTCACTCGCGAGTGGCTGGAGCAGTTCACGACGCAGGTCACAGTTTCCCCTTGGCTCTATTTTGCAGCCTTTGCGATTGTTGCCATCCTCACCCTTGGCATCATCATCTTCCGAACAATCTCTGCAGCTAAGGAAAATCCGGTGAATAATCTAAAGTCAGAATAATAATAATAATAATTAAAACCACTAGTGTCCTAAATGTTTCTTGAATTATGCTCTGTAACTTCTTGAATTACCGGCGAAATTAGGTCGAATTTGGTACTCCCTACATTATTTTTAGCTATCTCTCGTTTTCTTTTATAAGAAACGATCAAAGATAGCAAAATGAAAGGCGAGTATGTTTTCACCCAGATTTGCAGATTCCTTCCACGTGAAGAATTCAAATGGATCATCAAGAAGTATAAGGGCAATAAAAATGTAAAAG
>JAZRYS010000115.1:0-36311 GCA_045600865.1 Candidatus Aphodosoma sp. | reverse complement strand
TTGGAGCTTACGTTCGGAGCAAGCTCCTCACTCCTGCTCCAACCGCTAAGAAAGTGCAAAGATAATGCTTTTATCTCATTCTGACAAGTTTTTCCGTTTTTTTTTTCTACCATTTGTGTCTACTTTTCGTGAGTCAACACGATATCAATTATCACAAAGCAGTAAAGCACTGAAACAGAGTACTAATAAATGCCGATATGTCCCATCGTCCCACTCCGAATATAGGACAATCCCAAGTCGGCGTAGAATCACGGGGCAAAGATACTACGATTTTCCGACATGGACAAATATTTCGGAAAGTTTTTTGAGAGCTGTTGAAGGATTAGATGCGTTGTTCATTTCCAATCCTAAGCAGCCTTATTTAATAACAAGATGCAATGAATCATAAATAAGTATAACAAATCGAAGAAAATAGGCAAAAAACTGCGAAAAGACCAAAAATAAGGGAAATACTATATAATAGAGGGGTATATGTTTTTAACAAGCTGGGACACACTGAAGCGTTTATTCAACGAAATATTATTGAAATTCGTTCGATACACCATCGATATTGGATAGTGAACTCGAATTGAACTCGAAAAAAACGCGTTATAATCGACTTCATATCGAGTTCACTATCTGTATCAGAAAGTATATGGCACCTCATTCGCACGTATATTGATGAACTAACTTATTTATTATCAACATATAAACATTTTACATTATGGCAATCTTATTAGATGAGAAAACAATCAAACTGGGACACATTGACGGTTTTGTCTTCAGAAAAGTGAATGGGAAAATTGTGACGCAGTCTATGCCCTCGCAATACACCGACGCAAATTCTCCCGCACAGCAGAAACAGAGGAGCGGAATGCGCAACATTCTTGCCTTCTATAGATTAAAACTGCTGAGAGAACTGATTAAGGAGCAATTCAAGGAAGTTGACGGCAGGGCTTACAACAATTTCGTAAGCCGAAACCTTAAGTTGGAGGCAGTGGAGTTGTCGGAAAAAGATTACAAGAATAACCGCTGCATACTCGCACCTTACATCATTTCGGAAGGAACACTGCCACCATTGAATCAACGTGTGGTTGACAGTTGCCTGCAAGTGAAAATCAATGGCAAAGAATGGAAACGCTGCGATGTTCTCAGGCTAATCCGTATTGAAAGCAGCAACCCAACAGGGAACGCTCCGGCTCAGGCAACAGCAAAATTTGAGGAGACAAGAATCTACAAAACAGCAGATCAAACAATCACCACACCGCCTCTGCCACATGGTGCATACGCTTTCGTACATGTAAGATACAGAGGCTTTGACAACATAAAAGTCTCAACAGAACATCTTTTGATTGTATGACAAATTGGCCGAGGTTACAAAAACATTGCCATATAAAGAGGGATGTAGAGTATTTTTCTCTCTTGTGAAAGATTTGAATTACAGAGGACTATGCTCTGTTCAAGTATCTCATCGTCATATAGTGCGAGTGCGTTGTCGAGTGCCTTGTGGTTACGGAAACTGTTACCCGACTTTACCTCTAAAATTCTCAGCCTATTGCCATGACCAAGCAGAAAATCAAGTTCGTTGCGACTTTTATGGTCGTAATAGTGCAATCTGTGACCTCTGCGTGTAAGTTCTGCAGCAACGAAATTTTCTGTCAGTGCGCCTTCATTGACATCCAATCTACTCTGAAGCACTTGCCATTGCACATCATCGCCCCACATGGCGCAGAGTAAGCCAGTGTCAAGCAGATATACTTTGAAAAGGTTAAGGTTTTCGTATTGCTCAAATGGCATTTCGAGGGCATGAGTATTATAACAGAACAGAGCAACTCCTGCATCCGACAGCCACTGCGCAGCATCCGCATATTTGCTCATGTTGCCACTTTTTTCCAAATCGTTGAGCATATAGCGTCTATGTGGCTTGCTGAGTTGCGAAGGAATGGCGTCAAAAAAACGTTTGGCACGGGCTTTTGAAGAACCTGCATATTTCGCTATGTCAAAACGATAACTATCTATGATTATCCGTTGTTGTCTTTTAACCTCGGTAAAGTCGGTGACAGAAAGGTATGTGCCAACCACTTTAGGCATTCCTCCCACTACAAGGTAGTTTTTATAATGGCGCATCAACTGTTGGTGTATGAGGTCATCAACTGGTTTGCGGTCTATGAAATTTTGTTTTACAACATCGATGACACTTTCATCAATTCCATTTGCCCAAAGCCATTCCTCGAAATCCATTGGAAACATTTCAATCTGGCTCTCATATCCTACAGGAAAACTTGATACTTCGCCATAGTTTATTCCGAGCAATGATCCTGATTCTATATAGTCAAATCTCCCATCTTCCACAAGGAATTTTATTGCAGTTCTGGCATCAGGACAACTTTGAATTTCATCAAGAAAGACAAGTGTCTTACCTGGCACAAAAGGGCCATATCCCATTACGCTGAGACGATTGATTATCGTTTCTGTATCTCTGCGACCGGAAAAAGCACTTTTTGCATCAGGGTCTTGCTCGAAATTTATCTCTACCAAATGCTTGTAATTATCCTTTCCAAAAGCACGGATTATAGTGGTCTTGCCCACTTGTCGGGCTCCTTTCACTAATAGCGCTTCGTGCAAATGATTATTCTTCCAATAATCTAACGCACTGTATATCTTTCTTTTGAACATATTATCGGTATCTTTTTGCGGGTTGTTTTGTTGCAAATCGGTATCTTTTTGCGGGTTGTTTTACGGCAAATCGGTATCTTTTTGCAACTTTCGGGTGCAAAGGTAGATAAAATTTCTGACTTGAGCAAATGTTTCGCAAAGTTTTTTGTACGATAAAAACCATTGTGCTGCAACTGGATTTCTATCATTGGCATAACAAATTTGCTTTCTTATTAAACCAATTCAATATCACTTCCTTGCCATAATTTCCCAATGCCCTCCACGATTTCCTCCTCTACGGACAATCAATCCATTAGCAACTAAGAAGTTGATATGGTACTTGATGGTCCTTATGGCACATCCCAGTTTTTCTGTCATCTCTTTTATCGTGATATTATTATTTTTTGCGATTAGCCATAAAATTTCTTTCGTCTTCATTGGCATTATCACAGTGTGACTTTCACCATTTACGGTGCAATATACAGTGCAATCACCCTCGTTTTTGGTGCAATCACCCTCGTTTTTGGTGCAATTGATGGTAAAGTAACCCCCATTTATGGTGCAATCATTATATTGCTCCGCGATGACCTCTGGCAATTCACTTACGCCAGAATAATCTCTTCTGATGATAACCTTGAATTCTTTGCCACTGTCATCATTCTCAAATCTGACGTCCTTGTTCTCTTGCAGGATACGGACAACACCAGACCCTATACCACGATAGCGTAGGGCATTGGTGGCAAAGACTGCCATAAACGGATTACGCTGGAAGGTCTTGCCGTTGCAGATGTCTTCTATGGTAAGCCCTCCTGCCAGTGCACCAGGACTGATAATCTCGACCCTGTTGTCAAAAATGAATATGCGTATAGGCGCAGAGCGTAGTAAGTCTCTGTGAACAAGAGCATTCTGAACCACTTCTTCCAAAACGCCTTCCGCTATTTCAAGTTTGCCGAGGGTATTGAAGGATGCTCCCTCCTGCTGAATGTTATGCAGGTCTGCCTTGAGGAAGGACATACATTCTCATATACCTTCGGCATATTGCCAAGAATCTCCTTAGTGTCACGGTATCTCGTGCCGCTAAGTTCATTGCCATAGAAAGCCACTGCCTTAACCATACATGTAGGACAGTTGTATTCGGGATGTTTGCCGAAGAAGAGGTATCCTGCCAGCGTTGGCTTGCCATCTTGATTCATAATATGAATGTTCCTCAGCACCTGTTCCGAATTTACGCCAAAGCCATCGAGGGGCTTTGAATAGACCTGACGGAGATAGTCGTCAAGCGCTTTGCGGTCAAGGTCATCAAAACTTGTATTGTCAACACTTGCAGCATCTGGCTGATATCCGCAAGACTCTTGAAACAGGGCGAGTATCTCTGAGTTTTCGGTCACTCGTCGTTTGTCAGCCCCTTGCTTCACCCATATCTCGCCAGAGAGTGTCTTGTAAGGCTTGTTCCTTCCACTGGCAATCGTGCAGACCAGAAACCTTTTATCATCTACCTTTACCACTTCAGTGTCAATGTAGATGGTAGGACGCACCTGCTCGTTAGCTGTGTTGCCAAGTTCACGGCTGACGGTCTGAATCTTTTCGTAGGTGAGACCAATCAGGTCTCCGGTCTTATCCTTGATGCCAAAGAATATCTTGCCTCCACGAGTATTCGCAAAGGCAACCATATCTTTGGCAATATCCTTCTGCGAAGTAAACTCCTGCTTGAACTGTATGGTAGTAGTTTCTCCGCATTTTGCTATTTCTTTCAGTTCTTCGGCTGTCATAGTTGCTATATTGTACGTTTGCCTGTCACTACTTCGTTAATCAAAGCACGTTTCAGGAGTTTGTATTTCTCTATCTGGGTTTCCATGTCCTTGACGATTGTATCAATTTTGGAACAATTTCTGGCATAGATTGAAATTTTTGTTTTTAAAGTTGCAAAGGTAGATATAAAATCTGACTTGGGCAAATGTTTCGGAAAGTTTTTTTGATTATCGTTTTTTTTGAGGATATAGCATGAACCGTATCTTCCTAATTTCAACACAGTTAACAAAAAAAACACAAAATGTGCCTCCACACCACTTTCTATCCAGATGTCGATGTCACCCGACTGACGCAATCCAAGAAAATGCTCAGCTTAAAACTGACCAACTCCCTGGCTTTTCAAGATGCACGAACGCAGTCCATCCGCAGAGAGTCGCTTCTGCAAAGCAACACACTGCTCATCTACGGTCTGTTTCTTTTGCTGTATCTTGGCGGTCATACCCATACAAGTCAGATACAGCATCTCGCTCATGCCGATTCGGGCGAAGCCCTCATCCGCATCAGCTCCAAGCCGCTGAAGAGCAGCAAAGCACACTCCGACAAGGCTCTGTTTCATCGCCATGTCGTAGAGTGCTTTCCATTCCTTCTGGGATGGTAGTCGCGAAAGGCCTTCTTGCGTGCCTATCGCTACACGTATAAGTTGGTAAAATAGTGAATTCATCTAGGAGTTTATACTTTTATAGCATCTAATTGTTTTAACACTATTTCTAATGGAGATGTTTTTACATCCCTTTTAGATAAATAACCGGCGATAGTATTAAAGCAAGAATTTATATCCATTAAATCGTCATCAAAGAACGTTACTGTGTTTATTCCAAATTTTTTAAAGTAGTCTCTTCGCTTATCACATTCTTTCACCCAAGAATCATAAAACAGAGAATTAATATCATCTTGGTTCATATCCTTTAATTTACCATGATGCATATGAGTTGAAGAAGGACTAATTTCGAAACCTGTAAACTCAAAAGTATGTGGGTTCAACACAGTAAAGTCAAGGCGATATTTACATTTCTTTCCTGCTCCTTCATAATACATTTCCGGAATTAGGAAAGGTTCTGAGTTTATATCTTTTGACGATTTTAAATACTCCACATATAGTTTGCATATTTCTTTCTCATATTTTGAATTAGAGGACAATTGTAAAACATGTGTATAGAAGTTCTCAATGTCATCAATTGATTTCATTGGATACATTTTTTCTATTTCAGGATTGATAAAACCACCTACTTTCAATATATGTCCAATGGTCCAATATTTATATGAGGCCCTTCGTATTTCACTATGATCAATACGCCATTTACCAGAAGTTGTAATAGCAGGAGCTATAAAAAGACCATATGAAAGAGCACCACCAAACCAAACTGCCCATAACTGGCTGTCTGGTTTTTTTCGAACTCGCTCCTGATAGTGTTTATAAAAATTACGTTGCTGAAATAACGTTATATATTCATTGCAAAGATCATCTTTGTATAATTTAATCAGATCACGCAAAGAGCGATTGTAAGGGTTACTATTATATTCTGCAAGTAACCCATTCAACCATGCTAATTGGAAATCAGAATAATTTTGGAAACGGTTATCTGCCACTCCAGCGAAACGGTCATTCTTTCCTCCAATTTTGCCATGTAAAGAATATACATCCAAATCAGGACGGTTCAATATTTTTTGGGTCTGTTCAAGGACCGCTGGACGATATTCCTCCAATTGTTTTGATATTTGATTTACTAAATCAAAAAGAACCTGTTCTTCATCAGTTCTTTCTTTGCGTTTTCCCATAAGCTTAATCTTTATTATATGTCCCAGCAACAAATTTAAAGTTATCCATGTTCCAAAAGTGAATCACAATATTAGTAATCAACTCTATCTATCAGTTCAGGGCCTCTCCATTCTGTATTTGGTGCTGCTAAATAGGCTGATCCATACATTTCGTAGGAATCGCAATTCAATTGAACATCTTCAATAACGAATTCCTCATAATAGCTTACTATACCTGGTAAATCTATCGTATAATACTCTTCCATTTCTTGAAAATTAGCGGGCCTTTTAGCATTCTCAAGAATGTTATTATACCTTGCCTTTGCTCCTGGATGTGTTTGTCTTCCAAATGGAGGGAACATAGTATTTTCAGCAGCCTCAAATATGGCAAATATAGCAAACCACAATAAAGCGTAGGAATAGTATAGGTTATTACTCCTCATCATCAAATACAGGATAGTTCAAAGCACCCAGATCAGCTTCGAATTCTTGTTTTTGAGAAGAGTTGTAGCAATTGATTTTTTTGTAATCTTCCCCATCCTTAAAATATGTAGAAATGGTTTTCTTAATTGGAGTATAACTATCCAAGTCTCCATTAATGAAATGACTATACTCATGACCAGCCAAAAAGGTCATGATATAAGGATAAGGCTTTAAGATTTCCTCTTCTATATCCTCCGGGATTACACCTCGTGGATCCCAATCAAAATCTAGTGCTTCCTTCTCGAACATTGTTCTTATTGCGATACGAAGTGAAGCATTGCAAACATCTTCGGGAATCCTATCGCCAAAATCAACTAACGCTAAGAAAGAGAACTTCATAAAATAAAACAAAGAAGTACTCAAAACAGAACAAAATCCAAAATCCGTGTTAAAGATCAGACCGTTCGCCTCCTTAGTAAAAATTAGTCCGGTAGATATATTGTCAACTTTTTCTTTCAGTTCATCGGACAAGTGGGCTTTGAAATATTCAAAACTATCAGTTTTGTAGAACTTTTCAAGAGACCATTTCTCTCCTAATCTTTCCGTCAATTCTGCGTGATGTCTTACAACTCGATATAATCTCATATCATCAGCTATAATGTCTGCTTTGAGTTGGAGAATGAAATCCTCTCCATTTTGAGGATTTGAGATTCTTTCTTTCTCTGATTTAGAACATATATTATCAAACCAACCCACTGCGGCAACTTGAGGCACTCCCGCCAAAATATCGGGGTTATCGAGTCTATCTGTTATTTGATTCTTTAATTCCATATTGTTTTATTTATTAGTTCTTACAACAGGAATCGAACCTGTTCTTGTTCCAAAGTAGGAAAGCCGGCGAGAGTCGCATCGCGACACTCGCGGGCGGTACTTCACGCCCCTTGCAGTCTCTGGCGGATGAGCCAGAGTCTGCAAAGGGCTTATAGCTACACGTTAGTTATCTTTTCAATAGTCTCATCAATGATCTCTTTCAACTCTTCAAATCTACATGCTTTGGCGAACTTGCGTATTCGGTTTAGTGAGACACTCTTCTGGTCTTTACACTCAGTATTGATCACTGAGGTAGGGACAACATAGAACTCCCAATTCTCCATACAGAGAGGATTGGATGTCTCACGATTGGTTCCTGTGTTCAGGCAGAACACATAAATATCGTTGTTGCGTATTAGTTCTGAGGTAGGATCTTTATAAACTGAATGTGCCTTATGTATATCGAAAGCGCGCACAGGAGAGATTCTGCCATCGTACCATTTCCCTTGCCAGGAGTGATAGTATGCGGACTCTTTCACTTCGATTCGCTTTCCACGATACTCCATGTCGTAGAGAGTCCAGCCATCTGTATTCATCGGGTGATCTATTCCTAATGCCTTTCCGACAAGGAACTCTGCGATATACTCCTGCATATCCCAGACGTTGGTGTACTGGTACACCCAGAAGTCACTCATCGTGAATCCTAGTTCCTTACCATCAGATGTAAATGGTGTTTTGCCTGTTATTGCCATTTGAGATTGTGTTATGATTAGTTCCCACAACAGGAGTCGAACATGTTCCTGTTCCAAAGTAGGATAGCCAGCGAGAGACACGCTTTGCGCAACACTCGCGGAAAGGGCTTGTCATAGGATAAGTTCGATTATTCGGTCGCACTTTTGTTATTCATAACACATTGATAACCAGTTTTGAATTTTGCGTTTTTTCGCATAAATCATTCGTAACGCAGGGCGTTGATAGGGTCAAGGTTGGCTGCTTTCTTGGCAGGATACCAGCCAAAGAAGATACCTGTGGCTGCACAGACAACAAATGACACTATCACAGCCTTGGTGCTTATCACGAAAGGCCAGCCGAGGAAGAAAGTGATTGCCCAAGAGATGAATATGCCGAAGATTACGCCAATGACACCACCAATGAGCGAAAGGATTGTGCTCTCTGCAAGGAACTGCATCATGATGTCCTTGCCCCTTGCGCCTATCGACATGCGAAGGCCTATCTCCTTAGTACGTTCAGTGACCGTGACATACATGATATTCATGATGCCGATACCTCCCACTATGAGGGAGATAGAAGCAATAGCGGCAAGCAGTATCGTTATGAAACCTGTGACAGAGGTCATCATCGAGAGCATCTCGCTCTGCGTGCGGACGTCGAAGTCGTTCTCCTGGTCGTCCTGAATATGATGCTGCGCACGAAGAATGGCCTCAATTTCGTCTGTCGCCTTGTCCGCAACAGACTCGGAGAGTGCAGAGGCATAAATCATGTGAATATAGTCGATTGCCGCCACACGCTTCTGGATAGTGGTGAATGGGGCAATTACGACATCGTCCTGATCCTGACCCATCTGGTTCTCCCCTTTTTCAGCAAGAACGCCTATGACCTTGAAAGGAATCTTGTTGAAACGTATATCCTGTCCCACAGGATTTGTGCCATCTGGGAAAAGATTCTCGACAACAGTCTGACCTATTATGCAGACTTTGGCATACGAGTCAATATCGTCCTGCGTGAAGCATGTGCCAGAAGCAAGTTCGAACTTGCGGATGTCAAGATAGCAAGGTTCTACGCCATTGACTGTTGAAGGCCAGTTGTTTGAGCCACGTACCAACTGACCGGAAGCTGTGATGTAAGGAGTCACCTCAGCCACATATTTTGCCTGAGCCTTGATTGCGAGGCAATCTTTGTATTTAAGTGATTCGACATTTGCGTTACCCGTATTGACACCCGCACGACGCATCTGGCGCATGACCATGATGAGGTTTGTGCCCATGCCGGAAATCTCGTTCTGGACATTGAGCGTTGAACTTTGGCCAAGCGAGAGCATGGAAATCACAGATGTGATGCCGATGACGACACCAAGCATGGTGAGCAGTGCACGGGTCTTGTTGCGCAAGAGTGCGACAATGGCGATATTGAGAAGATTAATCAGGCTCATAAATCAATAGTCTTGAGATTTTGGCAATGCTTCAAGCATTTCGCGGGCAGATATAGGGGTGACTGGTTCATCCTTGATAATCTGGCCGTCACGCAACATAATGGTACGTGTGGTGAAACGGGCAATATCAGGCTCGTGAGTGACGAAACCTATTGTCTTTCCACGGGCGTTAAGTTCCTGAAAGAGCGACATAATCTCGTAAGAGGTACGAGTATCGAGATTACCTGTCGCCTCGTCTGCCAGTATTATGACAGGGTCTGTCACGATGGCACGGGCAATGGCAACTCGCTGCTGCTGGCCGCCTGACAGCTGGTTGGGCACATGGTTCATACGTTCCTCAAGGCCAACGAGTTTCAATGCCTCGATGGCACGTTCGCGGCGTTCGGACTTTGAGATTGTATTATTATACAAAAGCGGAAGTTCCACATTCTCGATGGCCGAAGTGCGGGCAAGGAGATTGTAACTCTGGAAGACAAAGCCAATCTTGCGGTTGCGTATGAACGAGAGTTCATCTTTGCTGCGATGAGAAACTGGAATATCATCTATGAAATACTCGCCGTCCGAAGGGCTGTCAAGACAACCGAGGATATTTAGGAGAGTAGATTTACCCGAACCCGAAGTACCCATTATCGAGACAAACTCACCCTGGTTGATTTCGAAAGAGATGCCACGAAGGGCACGCACAGTTTCCGAACCAACCTGAAAGTTACGCTTGAGATCCTGTATCTTGATAATAGACATAGCCTTACTGTTTTTGAGGGACTTCACCTTCTTTCTTCACACCTGTGCGACGTTCTGGACGACCAGGCATCAAAGAACGTGACTGACGCTTTGCCTGTTTCTTCTCTGCAGTAGCGTTGAGGACAATGGTATCACCCTCGTTGATGCCATTTACAAGAATGGCATTGACGCCATCGTTGATGCCAGTCTCGACAGGAACAGGATGAATGGAATTGCCGTTCTTTAGCCAGACCTGCTTGCAGTTACTAGATAATCTAGAACTTCTAGAATCTCTAGATGGTCTAGAATCTCTGGATGGCTTATCAAGAAGCTTTTGCAAATCCTCGGTTGGCGTGAAATTCAAAGCCTCAAGAGGAACGAGAAGGGCTGTATCGCACTGTGTGACAATCTCGACAGAGGCTGTCATGCCAGGAAAGAGTTTCTCGTCTGGGTTAGGTGTGTTGATGACAACGGTATAAGTCACCACATTGTTGGTGACAGTTGGCTGAAGACGAATCTGGCCTACCGTTCCTGTGAAGGTCTCTTTTGGATAAGCATCCACGGTGAAGTTGACATGTTGACCTACGCGCACCTGACCTATGTCTGCCTCGTCAATGTCTGCCTCTACCTGCATATTGGTGAGGTCCTTGGCGATAATGAACATTGTAGGGGTTGAGAAAGAAGAAGCGACAGTCTGGCCAATCTCCACCTGACGGTCGAGCACTACTCCATCGATGGTGGAGTAAATCTCGGCATAGCCAAGGTTCACGCGAGCCTCACGCACATTGGTTTTGGCATTCTCGTATTGCGACTTTGCCTGCACCAGCTGAGAGGTTGCCTGCTCGAAATCCGACTGAGTGGCAGCCTTGTTCTCATACAGTTCCTTTGTACGGTTGTAGGTTTGCTGGGCAAGGGTGAGTGCTGCCTGGGCACTCTGCTCTGAGGCAAGAGCCTGGGTGAGACGCTCGTTGAGTGTGGATTTATCAAGTTCGGCAAGCAACTGGCCAGCCTTTACATGGTCGTTGAAATCAACATAGATAGCCTCGATACGGCCGGAAACCTGAGTACCCACCTCTACCTTCTCTACTGGCTGAACGTAGCCGGTAGCTGTAATGGTGAGTTCTACAGTGCCTACTTCTGCACTCTTGGTGGACCATACTATCTCCTTCTTTGAAGGAATGAGTATCCAGATAATCAGAGCAAGGACTACAGCCCCGACAATGCTCCAGATGATGGTTTTCTTTTTATTCTTCATAGGTTATATTTATTTTCTATTCGATTGGCAATTGGTTTTCGCCCATATAGATGGAGAGGATGGAACGTTGGAGGAGGAATTTATATTTTGCCTGTATGTAATCGTTGAGGGCTGCGATATAGTTGTTCTCCTGCTGCAGGAGGTCAACTGTAGTTATAGCCCCAAGGCGGAATTTCTCGTTGTAGGCATCAAGGGTTTTCTGCCAAGCCTGATACTTCTTTGTGGTAGCATCGAACGAGGCGATGGCAGTCTGGCAGTTGAGATACGACTGAACCATAGTGTTACGAATCTCAAGTTCCATCTGGTCTTTGTCGAGTTCAGCTTGCTGGAGCGAAATCTTTGCCTTGCGCACATTAGTCTCTGTCTGCGACTTGTCGTAGATAGGGATAGAGACGTTTATGCCGAAAGACTGGGAGAATGAGTTTTTCAGTTGCTCGCCGAAATTATCGAAATTCGAATGAGAGGTTCCTATCGAGGCAGATGCCCCAATGGAAGGAATATAGCCTGCCTTTGAAACTTTTACCTGATGACGTGCAATATCAAGAGATGCCTCGGTGAGTTTCATGTCTGGCATGTTTGCAAGACCTTGCTCTATCGCATAATCAAGCGAAGGGAGAGTCCGCACACTTGCGATGATTTCATCACTTGGCTCGGTGACAACAAGGTTTTTGGTAGGATCCATCGACATGAGCACCTTGAGTTGGAAGAGCGAGTTGGCGAGAGAATTTTTAGAGTCAATCAGGTTGGTGAGGTTGGACTGATGCTGTGCATCAAGAAGCAGGTAGTCGCTCTCGAGGATAGAGCCGAGACGATATTTCTTCTCGCCCTCAGAGAGTTGCTGTTCCGAAGTAGAAACAATCTTTTCCTGGTACTTGATAAGTTCCATCTCGCCGATGATGGTGACATACGCCTGAATAATCTGAATACGGAGATTCTGGTCGTACTGTTCAGTTTGGTATTTAGTCCTTTCAAGCTGAAGTTCCTGGGTCGTGACGTTATACACAGTAGTAGGATTGTAGATGTTGATGTTTGCGCCAAGGTTGGCACTGCCGCCAAAACGGACATCTTCACCTGTGGAATGGTTGAGGTTCTCGCCAAGCGAGGCAGAAATGGAAGGAGCATATTGCAGTTTTGCCCCACGTACAGACTCACGTTGAGAAGATTCGTTGAGTTCCATTGAGCGACGGTCGTAGCTATTAGAGAAAGCGTATTGAACGCATTGAGGGAGCGAGAAACGGATAGTGTCCTCCTGGGCATAAAGCATCAGAGGAATGGACAGCAACAATATACACAATATTTTTTTCATATAGTTCTTTTGCTATTTTATTGGTTTTATCTAGATGCTCTAGATTTTCCAGGTTATTTCACATTAGCTTTCAGGGCATCTGAAATCTTCTTTTTCAGTTCAAGAGTACGGGCATCGACTTCTCCACGTTTTGCAGGACGGAAGAGAGTCTTATACTTGCATTCAACCAGTTTGAACTTAGGATTATTCAAAGAGCCCTGCATTTCCAAACCAAGACGGATAGGCGCGCAGAGAGACATGTGGTAATCGCAAGTCATGTCAAGGTTGTGACGACCGGCAAGCACAGCCTTCCATTTGTCGATAGAGACAAGGAAAGGATAGATATCCACTTCGTTACGGAACACGGTCATCTCCACAGAAAGAGAGTCGATTATGTTCTTGGTTGACTTGTCGAACGTCATGTATTTTGCTACAGTCTTGAAGGTCTCGTTGTCCAAAAGGACAAGATTAGTACCCTCGACCGCTGCAGCAGCACGAAGAGTCGAGAACTTAGGCTCGTATTTTGAATTGAGGTAAGTCTCGGCAGCTATATGGAACTCTGCATTGCCCTCCAGAGTCTTAAGCATTGGAACAATTGTGTCTATTGAAGGAATGAGTTCAATGAGTTCCTTTATGTTGATGTTCAGCAGATGGAAATCCGCACCAAGGAACAGATGATTCGTGCGCTCAGGACGATAGATTGCAGTAAGCTGCATCTCGGCAGCATCAGAAGTGAACGCCATCTCCTCGGCAATCAAGACACCATCCTTGACAGTGAGTTTACCATTTACATTGCGTATATTCTTGTTGTTGAAATAGGCATGCCTGATATCAGTGTTGAGAGTTATATCCACACCTTTAGGAACCATGAAAGGGCCATCATCCTCAGATTGTTTGGTGTCAGTCGCAGGCTGAGGTTCAGCAGATTCGTCAGCACCAAAACCATTGACAAGTGCCATGACTTCGTCAACGTCAGTTTTAGACGATGTGAAATTCAAGTCGCCTTTGAGCAGTTCTCCATTCTCGATGTATCCACGTATATTCGAAATCACGCCAGAGAGGTTGAAATCAGAATTTCCCAAAATGACACGCGACTGGTCAATGTCCATCTGTTTAGGGGTGAACTTGAATTTTATTGTAGGTATGGAAAGGTCATGACCAAACGAAGCCATATCCAGTTTGCCCTCTGTGAAAGAGACATTGAGAGTAGGGTTAAGCTTGAGGAGAATATTATCTTTTGTGTCGTCGTATGTCGTAAAGCCGCTGAATGCAAGAGACTTGATGTCTGCATTCATGGACTTACCTATGCGGGCAGATATCTTTCCGCTTGAATATGTAGCTGTAAAGCCTGGCTGCATAGGTTTGCTGCGGAGAGGGAAAGCAGTGGCAGTGCCTGAAGGATTGGCGATAGAAAAAGAGATAGTGTCCATCGAACCGCTCAGATGGGCGAAACCAAACTGGCAGTCAGCCTGAACAAACTGCTTGTCGTTCAGGATATCGCCAAAACCGACAGTGAGGTCAGGCGTTTCAGCAACAGCATTGAGAGTACCTACCATCTTGACATCCATCTTATTTCCATGAAGTATCAACTGGCCAAGTTCCTTGAAATGTTTGTTGGTGTGAGGGCTTGGAAGAGATATAGCCAGAGAACCCTGTTTGTCATGCACATGAATAGAATCGTTATACCATACATCAAGTCCTTCATACTGTATACTGCCCTCAGCCTTAATTCTGCGCAAATCAAGATCCGTAACATCCGCCAAGGCAAACTTAGCATTAAGGTCTATGTCCGTCTTTCCCTTGAGTTTCAGTTTAAGGTCGGTAGGAAGAATCTTCTTGAGTTGTTCAAGGTTAACGTCACCCTTTACAGAAACATCACAGCGCAAGGCGCCAAGAATATCCTCAGCCTTTCCCTTGACAGAGAGGGCAATATCGTCCGACTTGACAGAAAGTGAACGTATTGTGGCATTTGAAATCTGGCCCTCATTGAGATTTATGTCTGCATTTATATCTGCATTTATGTCACGAAGAGGATAAGGGACAAAAGCAATGTCTGCATCACAGTCGTCAAGAATCAAATCTGCATTGACAAGAGGGAAAGAGCCATTGCCAAAAGTTCCATTCACCTTGCCTTTCAACCGGAAATCGCCCGACACTTTATAGTCGGCAAGCAAAGATCTGTATGCGTCAGGCACAAGGTCTAAAGTCTTCCCGATATTCCAATCATTAGTCTCGAAATTGAGGCTTGAGTAGATAGTGCCGTCATCACATAGTTCAACCTTACCCTTGAGACGTATGTCGTTGTCTTCAACAGAGAGTTCAGACCCTTCATGGAGGTTGGCATACATGTGTTCCAGATTCACGTCGGCAGGAAGCTTGACACTCAGGCTACGGTCGCTGACCAGGGTATCGCCATTGAGGGCAAACCATATATGAGGAAGGTCAAGAGTGACATCAGCATCATAATGCTGCAGAATCATCTGAGCCTCGCCGTGAATTGCGGCATCATCAGCCTTGACATATATTTTTGTGGAGTCACCAGAATTGAGTGTAATGCAGTCAGCCTCAAGGTCAAGCAATACATTACGCATGGAACCTTCTTCCAGAAAAAACTCGCCATGAACAGAAGAATTCATATTTGCAAGACGTGCATCAATGTTGGCAACCTTGTCAAGGTATGAAGCATTGATGTTGTCGAGTTTTATGACATTAAGGCCAAGATAGCAGAAAGCCATTGTCGAGTCTTCTTCCTCCTCGCTTTCAGGAAGGTTGAAGACAGAGAAGTTGTTGATCGAGTCATTCTCACGATAGACATTGGCATAGCCGTCCTTAAGGACAAACTGATTTACAATAATAGCCTGTTCGTTAATCAGTTCCTTGATGTCGATATGAGCAGAGACAGCACCAACCGCAAGAAGAGTGTCCGACTGAGCACCTTCGACAGGATTTATGAGTTTCACATCCGAAATCTCGATGGCAAAATCAGGAAAAGACGAAAAGAAAGTGAGGTCAGCCTTGCCAAGATGATATTCGCAAGTGATAAACTCTTTTGCATATTTATTGACCAGAGGTGTAAGTTGTGCTGGAGTGAACACAATGTTGCATAGAACAACAATCGCCAGGATGAGCACACACAGTATGCTTCCCAGCGTAATGCCGATAATCTTAAATGTCTTTTTCATTTCAAAGCATCAGTAAGAACATTTTGTAAAACTGAACGACTTGCCATAACCATCCTTGTAAGCCAAAGTTGTAGAAGAGAGTTCGGTAAGCGTGTAATCCTTTGGAATCTGCTCTCCCATCTCACCAATATGGGTAATATGAAGGGCATCTCCTTCAATTTCCCATACAAACTGCTGAGCCTCAGACTCGGTAACATCATCAGACTCATCCCATGTATGGCCTGTGCCTGATGCATCATAAACCCAAAACTCCTGTGCTGTCTGCCATTTACCATAGATAAGCGCAGAGTCGAAAGTGCGAGGTTCTCTCACGCACGACATCAGCAAAAGGACAGAAGGAAGCAAAATCAACAATATCTTTTTCATCTGTATAAGAAATTATCAACCACGAACAGTAATCTTTGCAGAACGGTTGTCCGCCCTGACGATATAGATACCCTTTGGAAGAGCATCGCCAAGGTCAACATAGTTATCCATCACAGTGTACATGCCAAGACGCTGGCCTGTGATAGAATAAATGCTGAGAATTGTGCCATCAGGAAGACCGACAGTATAAAGACGCGTTCCCTCCACATAAACCGTGAGTTGGGACGAGTCGTTTCCTGCAGCCTCGGCACAGACACCTTCAGCATAGAAGCAGGTTTCCGAAGGAAAAGGATTGCCTCCATTTCCGGCAACAAGCGAACCTACAGTCATAATAAAAGCAAAAATCAGACAAAATCTCTTCATATTCATGGTTATTTACAAAACATTTTTATGTATTAAAACCCTGACATTCAACGAAGTCAGAACCATCAGCGCCTACTACACCAAATTGGTGTACAAAGGTATGAATTTTTTTTTACATTACAAGCACACTTTGCATTATTTTTTTTTGTATCTTTGTACCCTTAAAACAGCGATGAGGATAATAGGACAAGACATATTGCAACAACAACTAAATCAATTAGTTGAAAGTGGGCGTATACCTCAGGCAGTAATGCTGACTGGCAACGCAGGCGTCGGCAAGTTGCCTTTGGCTATTAACTTTGCGCAACAGATAGTGGGCGACAGTGTCCAAAATCCGGAACATCCAGACGTGCGTTTCGTCTTTCCTATAGTCAAGGACAAGGAAAGACACATAGCCGTATCAAACGACCTGTTGCGCCAGTTTAGGAGTCACATCATCGGCAATCCGTACACCACCATTGAAGAATGGATTGCCAAGATAGGCGAGCAGAAAGCAGCCATGATATACACCGAAGAGGGCGCGGAGATACTCAAGATGGCCAACATGAAGCCATACCTCAGCGATAGGAAAGTCATACTCATCTGGTTGCCAGAACTGATGCACGAAAGTTGTGCCAACAAACTGCTCAAGATACTCGAAGAACCACCATTGGACACTACGTTCATACTCGTCTCCGACACTCCAGAACAAGTGATAGGCACAATCAAATCACGCTGCCGTATAATCGAAGTGCCTCCACTGAATGAAGGAGACCTGCGCAACGAACTGAAAAAACAGTTTGAATTCAACGAGGAGCAGACAAGGTACCTCGTTCACGCTTGCAGAGGGTCGTGGAGCAATATGATGCAACTCATAAGTAAGACTGAGAATGCAGAGCAAACGTTTAATCTGTTTGTGAAAATGATGAGGCTCGCATGGAAACTGGACATGGCAGAAATAGCCCAGTTCAGCAAAGAGGTGGCAGCATTGAGCCGTAGCCTGCAGGCGGAATTTCTGAGCAACGCACAAAGGATAATACGCGACAACTTCGTGTGCCACATAGGATTCGGTGACTTGTCGTACATGAATATGGAAGAGTCGCAGTTTGCCGAGAAATTCTCACGCTTCATACACGAACGCAACATAATTGACATATCAGAAGAATTGGCGCTGGCAGAAGCGCAAATACGCCAGAACGTCAATTCTGAGATAGTCATCTACCATACTATTGTCAAACTTTATATCTATCTACACAAAAAATAATGGACGAATTCACACTTAACAACCATGCCTCCAACCCGGGAGAAAAGGGATTCCGCGGCAACACACGCCAGCAACTGCCAGTTGTCAACTGGCTTGCCGACATACCTGAAACACAGAAAGACACTGACTTGGTGGAGGTACAATTCAAAAACACCCGCAAAGGCTATTACATCAACAGCACACACCTTCCGATAGAGAAAGGCGACGTTGTCGTGGTTGAGTCGTCGCCAGGACATGACGTAGGTGTCGTGACGCTTATGGGAAGGTTGGTACTCGACCAGATAAAAAAAAGCCATATCAATATGGAACGCTATGAAGTGAAGCGCATCTACCGCAAGGTGAAGACCGTTGACATGGAAAAATACAATGAAGCAAAGGCTCGCGAACAGGAGACAATGATACGCGCACGCCAGATAGCAAAAGACCTCAACCTTGCGATGAAAATTGGTGACGTTGAATTTCAGGGCGATGGTTCGAAAGCCATCTTCTATTACATTGCAGACGAACGAGTGGATTTCCGTCAACTCATCAAAGTGTTTGCAGAAGAATTCCGTGTACGCATCGAGATGAAGCAAATCGGAGCACGTCAGGAAGCAGGACGCATAGGAGGCATCGGTCCATGCGGCCGTGAATTATGTTGCACCACATGGATGTCAAACTTCTCAAGCGTATCAACTGCGGCAGCACGTTGCCAAGATTTAAGCACCAATCCTCTGAAACTTGCAGGACAATGTGCAAAAATCAAATGTTGTGTGAATTTCGAGGCTGCAATGTACGTTGATGCACAGAAAGATTTTCCACGAAAAGACATTCACCTTGAGACAATGGACGGCACATGGTATCTGATGAAATCCGACACCTTCAAACGAATACTGACTTATTCATCCAACCCTAATTTCTTTGCCAACTCGCAGGAAATAAGCGTTGACAGGGCAAAAGAGATTATTGCCATGAACCGCAACGGAGAAAAGCCAGAATCTCTACAGGCAGAAATCAGTCATTTCGCAGGAGAAGCAAAGAAGCCCGACTTTCACAACGTAGTTGGCCAGGACTCCCTCACTCGCTTTGACAATAGCAAGAAAAAGAAGAACCACTCTCACAAGAACAGGAACAACAAGAAATCCAATAACAATCAACAAGGATGAAAAGGTTACTCTACATATTGCTGCCATTGCTCCTTATTGGCTGCAAGACGAACAACATATATACTGGGTCGCAGAAAGTTGATGAAGATGGGTGGAAGATGGACTCTTCATACTCTTTCCAATTTGAGATAAAAGACACCACAAAAGCCTACACAGTGGAGTTTCTGGTGCGCAACACACCAACATACAAGTACCAAAACCTCTGGCTTTTTGTCAAGAAAGTTGAGCCAGACTTTTCTTCCAGTAGCGATACGGCACAGCTGTTTCTGGCAGATGACTTCGGAAACTGGGTTGGCAGCGGAATAGGATCCATCTACTCAGCCGAATACATTTACCTGGATTCTGTCCGTTTCAGCCAAACAGGCACATACATGTACATCATACACCACGGCATGAGAACAGATTCACTTGAAGGAATTCACGACATAGGGCTATCTGTGTATGTCAAGGAGTAAGATAAAAAAATTCGCTGAGATGGAAAGACTGCCAAACGTCTTCCAACTCTCATACAACAGCATTCTAAACCATGGTGCCAAATTCGAGATGAAAGGGCAATGGGGAACGCAATATTTTGGCAACCACAATCCGATAGTGCTTGAATTAGGGTGTGGCAAGGGAGAGTATGCCGTAGGACTCGCACAGAGGTTTCCTGACAAGAATTTCATAGGGATAGACATCAAAGGCTCAAGAATGTGGACTGGGGCAACAGAAGCGTTCAAGACAGGGCTCAGAAACTGTGCATTCTTGCGCACAGGAATAAACGCAATACCCCATTTCTTTGCATCAGGCGAAGTTGACGAGATATGGATAACCTTCGCTGACCCTCAGATGAAGAAAACCAACAAACGACTGACTTCTACCACTTTTCTCAGGTTCTATCAGGCAATACTCAAAGACAACGGCTTGATTAACCTTAAAACTGATTCCGCATTTCTATACGAATACACAAAAATGATGGCAGAAGCATCACATCTCCAAATAGAAATGACAACAGATGATTTGTATGGCACTGAGGGAGAATACGGATTCGTAAAAGAAATACAGACATACTATGAAAGCAAATGGCTCGAAATGGGGAAAAAGATAAAATACATGAAGTTCCGACTCCCATTGACTGCAGAACTATATGAACCTGAACACGAACCAGACAAAGACGAATATACATCCAAAGACTGGGAACGCTGATGCTGACAATAGACAAAAATAGTGCATCCTTAGACTCCGTTGAACTGGAACTTGCAGAGTCCGTTCATGCAGGATTTCCATCGCCTGCAGCAGATTATGCTGGCGAAAGGATAAACCTTGTGCGAGAACTGACACCACACCCAGACACTACTTTCTATGCCCGCGTATCAGGAGATTCAATGCTTGAAGCAGGGATATTTGATGGAGACATCTTAATCATAGATAAATCACTCTTACCGCAAAACGGAAACATAGTGGTAGCTGCAATAGATGGTGAATTCACTCTGAAAGAATTCAAGACAGACCCTAACAACAATGGAGCATGGCTGATTCCACACAACGACAGATACTCGCCAATACACGTAACAGAACAAAACACATTCCTTATATGGGGTGTCGTGACATTTAACGTCCACAGACTATGTACGCATTAGTCGATTGCAATAACTTTTTCGTATCTTGCGAACGGGTTTTCCGTCCAGACCTTGAAGGGAAACCCGTTGCTGTATTGTCAGGCAATGACGGCTGCATCATAGCACGCAGCAACGAAGTAAAGTCACTCGGCATAAAAATGGGGACTCCTTTCTTTCAGATAAAAGACATTATCGAAAAGGAACACGTCACCTGTTTCTCGACTAATTTCTCGCTATACGGCGACATATCAGCCAGAATAATGTCAATACTCAGCACCAAGACAGAAAGACTTCAGCAATACTCAATCGACGAGGCATTCCTAACGCTCGACCATCTGACGGGAGAAGAGTACAAGCCTTACTGCGAACAGATTGTCAAAGAAATCAGAAGAGGCATAGGAGTGCCAGTATCCATAGGCATAGCAAAGAGCAAGACTCTGGCAAAGATTGCCTCGCATTACGCAAAGAAATATCCCGGCTACAAAGGTGTATGCCAGATACTGACCGAAGAGCAGAGGATAAAGGCACTGCAAGGCGTACCAGTAGATGATGTCTGGGGAATAGGAAGAAAAAACAACAGGAAACTTTATTCTGCCGGCATACGAACTGCAGTGGATTTAGCCAACATGCCACATGAGTGGATTACGAACTTCTTCACGAAACCAGGCATAGAGACTTGGAAAGAACTGAATGGTGAGGACTGCATAAACATATCATCACTGCCCGAAAAGCAAAGCATTTCAATGTCCCGAACTTTTGCTACTGCAATAACCGACAGAGTGGAAATCGAAGGAGAACTGACCAACTTCGCATCAACCTGCTGCAGGAAGCTCCGTAAACAAAGCAGTGTATGCCAACAATTGATTGTCTTTGCCGCAACCTCAAGATTCAGGACAGACACAAATCAACATTATCTCTCAGCTGTAGTCACACTGCCCACAGCAACCAACAATGAACAAGAGATAATGAATTACTTGCTCCTGGCATTCAGGAAACACTACAAAAAAAACATGCCTTACAAACAAGCTGGAGTAATTCTCACACAGATTTCATCAGAAAGCGTCGTAGAAAGAGACTTTTTCGACAGCAGAGACAGAGAAAAAGACACCCGTCTGCAACAGGCAATAGACAAAGTCACTGCCATCTACGGCAAAGGACAGATACGATTCGCAACACAGGCTTCTGCTGAGAAAAGAGAGGCTGTTTACAACACAAACAACCTCTCTCCAAGATATACTACCCGAATTAACGAGATATTGACAATTACTTGTTGATGGCAGCAATGCCAGGAAGCACCTTGCCCTCTATGGCCTCAAGGAGTGCACCGCCACCTGTTGATACGTATGAAACCTTGTCGGCAAGACCGAACTTGTTGATGCAGGCAACAGAATCGCCACCTCCAACAAGAGAATATGCGCCATTCATCATGGTAGCCTCAGCGATTGCCTGTGCAATTGCCTTCGAACCGTGAGCAAAGTTATCCATCTCAAACACCCCTGCAGGACCATTCCAAAGGATTGTCTTTGAATTACGGATTACATCACCGAAAATCTTTTCCGACAACTCACCTATATCCATACCCAACCAGCCGTTAGGAATGTTGTGAATCTCGACTGTCTTGCGGTTGGCATTATTGTCGAATTTGTCTGCAATAACATTATCAACGGCAAGATAAAGTTTCACATTGTTCTTTTCTGCCTTCTTCATAAGGTCGAGAGCAAGGTCAAGTTTATCATCCTCGCAAAGAGAATTACCAATCATGCCACCCTGAGCCTTGATGAATGTATAAGTCATTGCACCACCTATGATAAGGTTGTCAACCTTTGTAAGAAGGTTCTCGATGATATCAATCTTTGTAGAAACCTTTGAACCGCCCATGATTGCAGTGAACGGACGTACAGTGTTGCTCATGACAGTCTCAACGGCATTAACCTCCTTCTGCATGAGGAAACCGAACATCTTGTTGTCAGCATCAAATGAGTCAGCAATGACAGCAGTAGAAGCATGTTTGCGATGAGCAGTACCAAAAGCGTCATTCACATAGCAGTCAGCGTATGAAGCGAGATGTTTTGCGAATTCTTTCTGGCCAGCCTTAACAACCTTCTTTGCAGCCTCTTTCTCTTCGTCAGAAGCATCCTCTGCCAATCCACGAGGTTTGCCCTCTTCCTCGGCATAGAAACGGAGGTTTTCGAGCATCACGGCCTCACCATCCTTGAGAGAAGCACAAATCTCGTCAGCCTTGTTGCAATCTTCCGCAAACTTAACCTCTACACCGAGGAGCTCGCTCACGCGTGGAAGAATGTATTTGAGAGAGTATTTAGGGTCAGGATTCTTTTTAGGGCGACCCATGTGTGAAGCGATTACAAGACGACCACCATTCTCAATGATGTGTTTGAGAGTAGGCATGGCAGCACGGATACGAGTATCGTCAGTGATGACGAAATTGTCGTCCATAGGGACGTTAAAGTCAACGCGGACAAAGGCGCGTTTACCACGGAAATTATACTCCTGAATAGTCATAATGTATGATGTTTAATATATTTTGTCGATTGGGATAAGAGATATCTGGCGGGCACCCGATTCGTGCAGTTGCGTCAGTATATCATAATACGCAGCAATGTCAGTGATTGTCTCGAAGCGGACAAGGGAATCGCTTTTTGTGACAAAAACATCTGCCATACAGGCTGCATTAAGCAGTTTCATGATATTATCGACATCAGGTATTGAGGAAATCATACGCAAAAGGTATTTCTTTTCAGCATTGAAGGAAGTGCCTATGCGAAGCAGGAACTCTTCGAGCAAAATATGGTTCTCTGCCGTAATGTTCGAAGAGCCTATGACAAGCCATCCCGGAAACTTCTGGATAATACGGTGGGCATATTTATGTTCCGTCTGTGAAGAAACTGGAATAAAAGCTATATCCACCCTTCCCGTACGGATAAGGTCCTGAATAAGTTCATCTGCCACCACGAGCAACTGGGCAGGAAACGACTTGACGATATCGCCCAATCTCTGGTTATATTCGGCTACTGCGACCTTAAGCATAGAATAATTACAAAAAGAGGTTGGCTGACATGGTCAGACAACCTCATGTGTTGTGATAGTTTTTGACTGATTACTCAGCAACTGCCTCCTCAACTGGAGCCTCTTCTGCAGCAACTTCCTCAACAACTACTTCCTCCTCAACTGGAGCAGCCTCTTCGATAGCCTCTTCTTCTACTACCTCTTCCTCAGCAGCCTCTTCGTTGTTACCACAAGCAGCAAATGCAACAGCAGTTGCAACAGCCATAAACAATACTAACTTTTTCATTTCTTTTTTAGTTTTTAAGTTGAACAAATATTTGTTTCAAAAAGTCGATGCAAAGTTAGGCATTTTTCGGGAAGTGGAAACGTTTTTCTGGGATATTTTTCAAAAAAATCATTTTTATCACAATTCCCTTGAATATCAATAATTTATATATATAAAATATGTGATTTTCAACAGCAAAACAGTAAGTAATATACTAAAAAGGAACGCTCGGCATAAAAAAAACAGCTACTGGAATGTCATGTTTTTGCGGCAAAGATGCGCAAGACAATAAATCACGGGAGCAATTTGAAAGTCATCCGATGGTGTCTTGTTGTTCCACATTCCGCAATGGCTGCACGATGTGCTTTCGTCGGATAGCCTTTATTAATCTCCCATTGATATTGCGGAAACTCCTTTGAAAGGGCAACCATCGCCTCATCACGCATAGTCTTCGCTATGATGGAAGCAGCGGCTATGGAAAGATATTTAGCATCGCCTTTGACAACTGTCGCATGTGGAGCATAATCCACACCGGGAAAACGATTGCCATCTACTATTATGAACTCTATTGGTGTTGTGCTGCGGATCTGCTCCAAGGCACGCTTCATGGCAAGCATGGAACATTGCAATATATTCAGTTCGTCAATCTCACGTACTGTAGCAATTCCCACACCCACGGCGACAGCATCTCTACGTATGACATCAGCTAATTCCCGACGACGTGCTGCTGTAAGTTTCTTGCTGTCATTGATATCCTCATTCATGTAATCCAGAGGAAATATGACGGCCGCAGCATAGACATCACCCGCAAGGCAACCACGGCCTGCCTCGTCAACGCCTGCCTCGAATACGTTATCAGAATATCTTTGTTTCAACATCTATCTATATATAATGTGCAGAAGCAACGTCCCGACATCGTTAAGTGTAGCACGAGAGATATTGCGCATATCGTCATTATGAGTATGCCAATATACAGGAAAACCAGAATTATTCTGCGGATTGTACGCCACGATATCTATGCACGGAATACCACCAAACTTCATGACAGCCATGTGGTCATCAGTAATCGCTCCCCCTTCGCGAGAAACAAAGCGGTCATCCATATTGAGTTCGTGTGCCATACCCCACACCTTGTCGTTAACCCACTTTGCGCCCATATCAGAAAAGTATTCCCTGTAGAATTTAGTATCGGCACCGCCGACCATATCCAGAAGTATTCCAAACTGCGCACTGTAGCCCATCTCGTGTTTGTTCTTTGACCAATACTGCGAGCCGAGACACCATCCGTTGTCTGCAGATGCAGAACGGTTTTCCCACTCAGGTGCACCCCAATCCTCAAGATCAAAGAAGATGATATCCACACCAATGTTTGGCATCTGCTCACCAAGATGGCGCGCAACCTCAAGAAGCACACCAACGCCACTCGCGCCGTCGTCAACGCCTGCGATTGGAGTCTTGCGGGTTGCGGGATTTACGTCTTGGTCAGCAAACGGACGTGAATCCCAATGAGAGCATAGCAATATCCGGGAACTTGCCTGCAGGTTATAAGATGCTATGACATTGGCAAGAGGTTTCGTAGAACCGTCATATAATTTCACTTCTCCACGTTGCACAATGACAGTGTCCGCATTGAACACACGAAAAGACTCCACCATCCAACTAAGACAAGAGTCATGGGCTGGAGTAGCAGGAACTCGCGGGCCGAACATAAACTGACGTTCAATATAAACATACGCACTATCGGCAGAGAACACAGGAACGTTCACTTCTGTCTTTTCCTCTTTCTTGTCAGAATCAGAATCTCCACAAGACGAAAAAAGAGCGGCAATAAATGCCGCCGCAATAAGAATGAGATTAAATTTCATAATCAAGAGCAATACTTGCAGAGGCAACTGAATGCATGTGTTTTTTTACTATATTGCAATGATATGGGTCATTTTGATACTCATCAAGCTTATTCCAGTCTGCAACCGTAACTTCAAGTATTATGTCGTATGAACGTGCAGAATGAAGTTGGTCAATATTAGCATCAACCGTCAGGGCAGAAGGCACCTTACCCCTCATCGAAAGAATTATGTCACGTGTTGCCTTGCGCAACTCGTCAGTTGGCTCAGCAAGCTTGAAACAAACAATGTGTTTTACCATAATCGCATAGTTATTTATTCTTTATACCACGAAGCGTACATAGCATAGTTATGCGCTATCTTCTGATTTATTTCCTTAGCCTGTTCAGGAGCAACCTCCTTGACCTGCTTTGCAGGGACACCTGCCCAGATGGTATGAGGAGGTATCACTGTGTTTGAAAGGACCAATGCTCCGGCAGCTACGATAGAGCCAGTCCCCACTACAGCCCCATCAAGCACTGTAGAGCCCATGCCAATGAGAGCATAATCCTCTACCTTTGCCCCATGGATAGTAACGTTGTGGCCTACACTTACATAATCGCCAATCTCGATTGTGGATTTCTGATACAAAGTATGGAGAACAGCACCATCCTGAATATTCACATGATTGCCAATCTTTATAGTGTTGACATCACCACGAAGAACCGCACCAAACCAGATACTGCAACCTTCACCTATTGTCGTATCACCAATAATTGCCGCATTGTCGGCAAGAAACGTATCTTTACCTATGACAGGAGTGAACCCTCTAACTGATTTTATAATAGCCATTTTATATCTTCTTGAAAATGATAGTAGCGTTGTGACCTCCGAAACCGAAAGTGTTCGAGAGTGCCACACGGATGTCACGCTTCTGAGGTTTATTGAAAGTGAAATTCAATTTATAGTCAATCTCCTCATCTTCATCGCCCTCAGCATGGTTAATAGTCGGAGGGACGATTCCCTTTTCGATTGCAAGAACCGAAAGCACAGCCTCGATTGCGCCAGCCGCACCAAGCAGATGGCCGGTCATAGACTTTGTGGAAGAGATATTCAATTTATAGGCATGTTCGGCAAAAACTTCTTTGATAGCAGCAACCTCGGATATATCGCCAAGAGGAGTCGAAGTGCCATGCACATTTATGTAATCCACATCTTCTGGTTTCATACCAGCATCCTCAAGAGCAAGTCTCATCACGCGGACAGCACCTTCAGCATGAGGTGCAGTGATATGATGGGCATCAGCACAACTTCCCTCGCCAACCAGCTCTGCATAGATGTGAGCACCACGAGCCACGGCATGTTCATACTCTTCGAGCACGAGCGCCGCACCGCCTTCGCCAAGCACGAAGCCGTCACGGGATTTCGAGAACGGGCGTGAGGCATGTTCAGGGTCGTCATTGCGGGCAGATATTGCCTTCATTGAGCCAAAGCCTCCTATGCCTGAAATGGTAACGGCAGCCTCGGCACCGCCAGTCACCATCACATCAGCCTTGCCCATGCGTATTGTGTTCATGGCATCGATTATCGCATGGGAAGAGGATGCACAGGCGGAAGTGGTGACGTAGTTAGGTCCTTTCAAGCCATACATTATGGATATGTGTCCGACTGAAGTGTCAGAAATCATTCTGAGGATATAGAAAGGGCCGAAACGAGGATCTTCTGTATCTCTATGCGATATGTAATAGGCATATTCATCCTCCATCGACGAAAGTCCGCCTATACCCACACCATAAATTGCACCAATACGTTCTGCATTTGAATCATTTATTTCAAGACCAGAGTTTTTGATTGCCTCACCCGCAGACACTACCGCAAAATGAGAAAACCTGTCCATCTTACGGGCAAGTTTAGGATCCATTAACTTACTTGGGTCAAAATCCTTGACTTCGCAGGCAAATTTTGTTTTGAATTTCGAACAATCAAAAAGAGTAATAGGGCCAGCACCACTTTTGCCATTAACAATACTGTCCCAAACGGATGGGACAGTATTACCAATCGGCGTGACAGCACCGAGACCGGTAACTACAACGCGCTTTAAATCCATAAGTAATGATTATTTTGCGTCCACAATGGCTTGGAAAGCCTTTATTGCATCACCTACTGTAGAGATTTTTTCTGTCTCTTCTTCAGGAATGCGAACGTCAAACTGCTTCTCCAACTCCATAAGAATCTCAACTGTATCCAATGAATCTGCGCCTAGATCATTGGCAAAACTTGCATTATCAGACACCTGTGAGAGTTCCACGTTAAGTTTCTCTGCAATCACCTCTCTTACTTTTTCTTCTACGTTCATAATAAAATAAGTTTAAAATTTGCGACTGCAAAGTAAATACTTTTTTCGGACATGGAATATACGTTTATACAAAAAACTTTTAGCTATTTGCACGAAAATGCGTTTTTTTGCAATTATGGAAGGTTTTTTGAAAAAAACTGACTCTATATGAGAAAAAGTTTGTACCTTTGCAGTCTAAATGGCCATGCTATGGAGATAATAGAGAAATACTTCAAATTGAACGTAGAACAGAAACGGCAGTTTTCTATGCTTGGCACGTTGTATGAGGATTGGAACAGCAAGATTAATGTCATCTCTAGAAAAGACATACAAAATCTGTACGAACACCACGTGCTCCATTCTTTGGCAATAGCCAAAGTACTGCGATTTAAAGATGGCACAAGAATAATGGACGTAGGTACAGGCGGGGGCTTTCCCGGAATACCTTTGGCTGTCATGTTTCCAGAATGCCGTTTTACATTGGTTGACTCTGTCGGTAAGAAGCTGACAGTGGCAAGCGAGATTGCAAAAGCCATAGGCCTCGACAATGTGGATTTCGTTCACGGCAGAGTTGAGGAAGTGAAAGAAAAATACGAATTCATCGTATCCAGGGCTGCAATGGAGCTTACAGCTCTCGTCAGAATGACCAAGAAGAACATAGCGAAAGAACAGAAAAACGCTTTGCCAAATGGTCTGATTTGTCTGAAGGGTGGAAACCTGCAAAATGAAGTATTTCCTTATAGGATGAAGACTTCAATATACGAACTGTCAGACTATTTCTCGGAAGAATACTTTAAAACAAAAAAGGCATTGTACATGCCATTGTAAGATATGACAGTCAAACAATTCATCAACAACCCATTTCAGGAGAACACCTACATAGTGTGGTGCGACGTCACCAAAGAGGCTGCCCTGATAGACTGCGGAGCTCTGTTCCCCGCCGAGCATGACAAAATAGCCGATTTCATCGAGAAACAAGGGCTGAAAATCACACACCTGCTAAACACCCATCTGCATTTGGACCACTGTTTCGGCAATAACTGGGCAAGCAGGACCTACGGTGTGAAGACCGAGGCAGCGCTGAAAGACGAAATCCTTTTCAGAAACATGAAAAGTCAGGCAGCAGCATTCGGAATACCGGAAGAATTCCTGGACAGCGAAACCAACGACTACTCGGTGCAGGAGTTGCGCGAAGGTGACGTAATCAAGATAGGCAATGGTTCGCTGAAGGTGATAGAGACTCCGGGTCACACACCCGGTGGAATCAGCTTCTTGAACGACACGGACTGGAATATTTTTGTGGGCGATACACTGTTTGCAGGTTCTGTTGGCAGGACAGATCTTGACGGAGGCAGCCACAGCACTCTGATACGGTCAATTCAGGAAAAATTGATGATATTGCCAGAGTTCACGATAGTATATTGCGGCCACGGGCCATCAACATCAATCGGAGTAGAGAAAAACGAAAATCCATTCTTATGATAGACTTATTTGTTAAATGGGATGTAAGTCCCGTGATTTTTGGATTGGGAAGCATAGAAGTCAGATGGTACGGATTGTTTTATGCAATAGGCTTCCTTGTCGGTATAACATGCATCGACAAAGGTCTGAAACACGACAGAGCACCTAAAGGCTGGACAGACACTGTGTTTATGTGGATGGTTGTAGCAACGATAATCGGAGCACGTCTGGGACATGTTTTCTTCTACGATTGGGATTATTATTCACAAAATCTCAGCGAGATACCAAAAATATGGCACGGAGGTCTTGCTTCTCATGGCGGTGCAATTGCAGTAGTGCTGACGTCATGCATACTGTCAGTGAAGTTGTGCAGGCAGAAAATATGGTGGCTGGGCGACAGAATATGGCTTGGTGCGCCATTCCTGGCAACAATGATACGCCTTGGCAACCTGATGAACAGCGAGATATATGGCCACCCCACTGAGATGCCTTGGGGATTCATCTTTGTCAGGGGCGAGGAACAATTCTTCGATGCAGCAGGCAATCTCATGCCATGCCACCCTACTCAGCTTTATGAAGCTCTGGCATACTTCATCACTTTCATAATCATTACGATACTCTTCTGGAAATTCAATGGCGGAAAATATTACGGACTGCTGACAGGAATAGGATTCTTAGGAGTGTTTGTTTCAAGACCTATAATAGAGCTGTTCAAGAACAACCAGTCGGCATTTGAGGCAGACATGTTCGGAAACATGGGACAATGGCTATCTGTACCATTTATCATTTTAGGCGTATTCCTGGTGGTAAGGGCTATAAAGATGGGACCTCAAGAATACGTATTGCCTAAAGAAAGCACACAAAAGAAATGACACGCATAGGTATTTTCAATAAGACTCATGGCAATAATGGCGAGATAAATCTTAACGTCGAAGTGTCATTTGATTACGAAAGGTGCAGATTCATCTTTGTCAACATAGATGGATTGGCAGTACCTTTCGAAGTTGAGAGTGTCAGAGAACGTAATGACTACACGCTTCTTGTATCATTCCAAAGAATGGATAAAGAAGCACTTCAGAGGCTCGTCAAACAAGATGCATTTGTTGATGATGAATACATTGATTACGAAGGGGATGATATGAATGCGGCCTATTACGTAGGGCATGAGTTAAGAAACAGTAATGGCGAATTCATCGGGAAAATCACCGATTATGATGACTCTACTGAAAATATACTATTTTCAATCAAAGACAGCGATGGAAACGAACATTTTGCACCTGCGGCAGCAATTGAGATAATAGAAGTCTCAGAGAAAGTTATCAAGTGCAACCTTCCTGATGGACTTATGGAATTATGAGGACAACTATCGGAATATTCGGAGCAACCAATTCAGGCAAGTCAACATTGGTCAATATGCTGACAGGACAGAACGTGAGCATAGTGAGTGAGGTGGCAGGCACCACAACTGACCCAGTTGCAAAAACAATCGAATTGAACGGTGTTGGACCATGTGTAATAATCGACACTGCAGGTTATGGCGATATCACTGTTTTAGGCAGCATGAGAGTCAGCAAGACCAAGGAGGTGCTCAGACGTTGCGACATCGCCCTTTTTGTCATTTCGTCCAGAATGGAGAAAAAAGAGATTGACGATGCTATAAAATGGGCAGAGATGATACGTCAGCGTGTTCCTCAAACTATAGTTGTCAAGAATTACTTCGAGGGAAGGGGAAACAATGATGAATTGTGGGTAAATGCCCAGACAGGAGAGAACCGCGAGAAGTTGCTCAGAGAGATTGGCTTCACAAGAGAAAGGGTCAAAGACGAAAGGACAATAGTGACGCATCTGGTCAAGCCTGGCGACACCGTATTGTTAGTCATGCCGCAGGACACACAGGCTCCAGCCGGACGGCTCATCCTGCCGCAGGTTCAGACCATACGCGAACTGCTGGATTATGGATGTGTCATAGTATGCACAAACACCGATGGAATGGAGCAAAGTCTAAAATCATTGGCAGGAAATCCAGACTTGATTGTAACCGATTCTCAGGCATTCAGATATGTCTATGAACATAAGCCTGAAGATACGGCTTTAACATCATTTTCTGTGTTGATGGCTCGATGGAAAGGTGATATTTCTGCATTTATTGAAGGCACAAAGGCATTTGCACGGCTGAACGGCAAAAGCAAGGTGCTGATAGCAGAAGCCTGTACACATGCACCATTAGCTGAGGACATAGGCCGTGAGAAGATTCCTGCTCTGATAAAAAGCAAGATTGACCCTGACATACATTTCGACATTGTTTCAGGCAAAGACTGGACAGAGAATCTGACCGACTATGATTTAGTGATTCATTGCGGGGGATGCATGATAAACAGGGCTGAGATGATAGCAAGGATTAAGAGTGCGCAGGAAGCAGGCGTTGCGATAACCAATTATGGAATTGCAATAGCCTATTTCACAAAGATTCTCGACAAGATAATATGGTAATCGACATCGACAGCAATTCAGGTTTCTGTCCTGGTGTGGTCAGGGCTATTGGCACCGCCGAGACAGAGCTATGCAGGGAAGACAAACTTTATTGTCTTGGCGACATTGTCCATAACGGTCAGGAAGTGGAGCGTCTGGCCTTAATGGGATTGAAATGTATCGAGCAGGAAGAGTTCAAGCAGATGCACGGAGGCAGAGTGCTGTTGCGAGCTCACGGAGAGCCTCCAATGACTTACCAGACAGCTGCAGAAAACGGGATAAAGCTTATTGATGCCACATGCAAAGTAGTTCTGCAGCTGCAGAAGAAGATAAAACAAGCCTATTCCGAGCATCCGGAAGCACAGATTGTGATTTATGGCAAAGTGGGTCATGCCGAGGTAATAGGATTGAACGGACAGTGCAAGAACAAGGCGATAATTGTCGAAAGGGTTGACGACCTGGAGAAGATAAATTACAAACGTGAAATCATACTTTTCTCGCAAACCACAATGTCAATCGAAACTTTTGGCAAGATTGTAGATGAAATCAAGAAGCGGATTGCAAGTGATAGCACCCCTTTCACATTTTACGACACAATATGCCGTCAAGTTGCAAACCGAATACCAAATATCAAGGATTTTGCAAAAAAATATGACCTCATACTCTTCATTGCCGGCAAAAAAAGTTCCAACGGAAGGATACTTTTCGATGAATGCAAACGCGTAAACAATAATTCACACCACATAACCTCGGTAGAAGAGATTGAGAATAATTGGTTTATAAATATCAGTTCTGTAGGCATTTGCGGAGCCACTTCTACGCCAAAATGGCAGATGGAAGAGGTTGCAAAAAGGGTTCAGAATATTGTTAAGAATTTTTAACGCAAATTTATTGGTCACTCCACGAAAAAGTCGTACCTTTGCAGTCGCAATCGCGGAGTGGAGCAGTGGTAGCTCGTCGGGCTCATAACCCGAAGGTCGTTGGTTCGAATCCGGCCTCCGCAACTAATAAACAATCGAAATCCAATTGCCCAAAAGCGGTTGGATTTTTTTGAAAAAAAACAAGTATAACACATTATGATTAACTCACAGGATGTCAAGAATGGCGTATGCATCAGAATGGATGGCCGCCTTTATTTTGTAATATGGTTTGAGCATCGCAAACCTGGTAAGGGAAACACAATCATGAACGTCAAGTTCAAGGATGTTGTTGACGGACGTGTATTGGAACGTCGCTTCAACATCGGCGAGAAACTTGAGGATGTTCGCGTAGAGCGTCGTCCGTATCAGTATCTCTACAAAGAGGGTGAGGATTATATCTTCATGAATCAGGAGACTTACGAGCAGGTGCCAATCGGTCACGACCTCATCACAGGTGTCGAGTTTCTGAAAGAGGGTTTCGTATGCGATGTAGTTGTTGATTCTTCAACTGAGACTATCCTGTTTGCAGAATTACCAACCAAAGTTGAATTGCAGGTTGCTTACACCGAGCCAGGTCTTAAGGGTGATACAGCAACAAACACACTGAAGCCTGCGAAGCTTGAGACAGGTGCAGAGATTCGCGTGCCTTTATTCATCAACGAGGGTGAAATCATCCGTGTTGACACACGCGACGGAAGTTACTGCGAACGCGTTAAGTAAAAAATTCTTCATAACGTAACTTTGCTGACAAAGGAGCAGGTAATTGTCAATTGAGACACACAATTGCAATTATTCGGCTCCTTTGTTGTAACCATTAGTATGAAAAAGTTAGAGACAGAGGAAATTGTCCGCATAACCACCGAAGAATTCAAGGCCGCCGAGAAAATGCCATTGACCATTATACTTGACGGCATAAGGTCACTGAATAACGTAGGTTCCATATTCAGGACGTCAGATGCATACCGTGTTGAGAAACTTATGCTATGCGGCATTACCGCCACACCTCCAAATGCCGAGATACACAAATCCGCATTGGGGGCTGAATTCTCGGTGGATTGGGAATCTTTTGACAATGCCACTGCAGTTGTCCATAAACTCCACGAACAGGGTTATGAGGTGTGGGCTGTTGAGCAGACAACAGATTCCATATGGCTTGACGATTTCAATTTTGACAAGTCCAAGAGATATGCAATTGTCATGGGCAATGAGGTCAACGGTGTTCAGCAAGAAGTGATAGATCTATGCGATGGTTGCATCGAGTTGCCACAGTTTGGCACAAAGCATTCACTCAACGTTGCAGTAACGACAGGAATAGTCATATATAACTTCGCTTCTCACTTGTTATCGAAATGAAGAAAATCTTGATAGGATTGTCTGGAGGCATTGACTCCTCAGTAGGACTGATGATATTGAAGAGAGCTGGACTGATTCTCGAAGGGGCGACATACGTTACGACCGAAGACACATCTGCTGTCGAGGCAGCCAGAGTTTTATGCAATTCAGAGAACATTCCTCACACAGTTGTTGATTTGAGGGAAGAGTTCCGTGCTGACGTCATGCAATATTTCATTGACGAGTATATTAAAGGTCGTACACCAAACCCTTGCGTCGTCTGCAATCCTACGATAAAATGGGCAAAATTGTTGGATTTGGCAGACAAGTCAGGATGTTGGGGAATAGCAACCGGCCATTATGCAATGATAGGCGTGGAGAATGGTCGTCACTTCATCAGATGTGGTGCTGACACGAAGAAAGACCAATCATATTTTCTTTACAGGCTCACACAGGAACAGCTGAAAAGAACGTTGTTTCCGCTTGGTGGGATGACAAAAGAGGAAGTGCGCCAATATGCAGCACAGAATGGTTACGAGGAAATATCCAAAATGGGCGAAAGTCAGGATATCTGTTTCCTGCCAGACAACGACTATAGAACATTCCTCCGCGAACATGGTTGCACAGTAGGAAATGGCGATTTCATCGATATTTCAGGTCGTAAGATAGGTGTGCACGAAGGATATACAAACTATACGATTGGCCAGCGCAAGGGGTTGAAAGTCGCCTTTGGAGAGCCGAGATATGTGGTTAAGATTGATGCTGAGCGCAACCAGGTTATGTTAGGCTTGAAAGAAGATCTTGTTACCAAAAGTTGCTGTGTGCGTGATGTCGTCTGGCAGAAATGGGAGGATTTCGAAGATGGTGCAGAGGTGATGGCAAAATACAGGTATAAGACAAGAGCCGTGCAAGCACGGCTCTATCATATAGGCAAAGGTGTCGAAGTCAGATTCAACGACTCTGCAGATTCAATAACACCTGGTCAATCAATCGTATGGTACGAAGGCGAAGATGTGGTAGGAGGCGGGGTGATTATTTGATTGTTGTATTTTCAAACCACTCGCCAAGTTTTCTCTTAGCCATTTCTTCAACATCACCTCCCACATAGAGAGCGACTGATTCAAGAGCCATGTTAAGGATAGCTGCATCGTCAGCCAGTCCATATACAGGCATTGAGTCAGGAATGGCATCAAAAGGAGCCACCAGATACCCGAGCGCACCTGCTATGGTTGGTTTTTCCATCACTGGTGTATTCGAAGACTTGTAGCAATAGAAAAGTTTCAGGGCATCATAGACAATTTTGTCACCTAATTTCTTTGCATCACCCTTGAGAGATGCTAAAAATGAATTCTCTACAAACTTACCTTCAAACTCGGTAAGATCTACGCTTTTAGGATCAAATTGGAGCATAATATATCAGTTTAAAAACGTTATTACTTTGAGTCTGCAAAGGTAGCAATAATTTTTGACATACCAAAAATATTAAGTAAAAAATATTTTACTACGGTTCATCTGTTTAATGTTTGGCCCTAATCACTGTATTTCATGTTCCATTTTTTCAATCAGTTTCAGCGGCTTGAGGTTATTCTCAAGTCATTGCCATTCAGATTTTTCTGTTATCCGCTTGGCAGGGAATGTCACAGCGGAATATGCAAAAGAATTTGCTGAGTCGGAGTTTGAAAAATATCGTATCATTCAAGACCGGCTTTTTTCGTCAGATTTTGACAAATTGCAGGATGACAGCACAACACCAGCACTGCCGCTTGACCATGATTAATCAGAATTCAAGTTTCGCAAGTATTAGCCCTGAAAGGGCGGCACATACCAGCGCAGGGCGTGAGCCCTGTGTATGAGGTTGTTATAATATTTAAGTCCTGTAAGGACGACACATTTATTTTCACCGTACGTACCATCTAAATGTGTC
>JAZRYS010000114.1:0-4459 GCA_045600865.1 Candidatus Aphodosoma sp. | reverse complement strand
TATTTTCACCATTATGTGCTATTTAATTCTGTCGTACCTACGGCACTCTATTAACGCATTGTCCACTTTCACACAGGGCTCACGCCCTGTGCTATATTATTTCGCTCTTACAGAGCTTATTGTGACTTGCGAAACTTGAGTTGATAATTGACAATTTGCCGTTGGCTTAGTATAAGTGATTGCATTGTTTTTTATGATTATACTTGAGAATAAACAACTGGTTGACAGGATTTATCGGATGAAATTGGGCGGAGGTCACAAACCCGTGACTGCCCCTGGTCAGTTCGTAAACATTGCCCTTCCTGGCAAATTTCTCAGACGGCCAATCTCCATCTGCGATTGGGACGATGAGACCCTCACATTGATATATAAAGTGGTTGGCGAAGGCACAGAGATGATGAGCCAGATGGCCGCCTGCACGGAACTTGACGTTCTCGGACCATTAGGCAACGGTTTTGACGTTGAAGTGCCTAAGATGCGTCACCCATTGGTCGTAGGCGGAGGCGTTGGCGTTCCCCCACTATATGGACTGACCAAGGCTTTGCTAAAGAAAGGCTGCCGACCTACCATAGTAATGGGTTTCAACACTGCATCGGAGGTCTTCCTTTATGACGAGTTCAAGGCATTGGGTGTTGACGTATTCGTCACTACAATGGACGGCACCGGCGGTACAAAGGGTGTTGTGACAGACGCAATGGAGCAGAACGGCATATTGTCCGACTATTTCTACTGCTGTGGCCCTCGTCCTATGATTGAGGCCCTCAAGCAAGACACCATGACCGAAGGACAGATTTCCATGGAGGAGCGCATGGGTTGTGGTTTTGGCGCATGTGTAGGCTGCACTATCGAGACAAAGAACGGATTCAAAAGAGTCTGTGCTGACGGACCAGTATTCCTAAAATCAGAATTATGAAAGTAACACTTTGCGGATTGGAGTTGGACAACCCAGTTATTCCTGCATCAGGTACATTCGGTTTTGGCGTTGAGCACTCACAATTCTACGACATAAATTGCCTCGGGTCATTATCATTCAAAGGCACAACACGCGAGGTAAGATTCGGCAACCCTACCCCACGCATTGCGGAATGCGGAGGCTATGGAATGATAAATGCTGTCGGATTGCAGAATCCCGGCATTGATGCAGTCTGCGAAAAACAGATGAAAATACTTAACCACTTCTACAAAAAGCCAGTCATCGCCAACATAAGCGGATTCTCGATTGACGAATACCAGGAGTGCTGTGCCAAGATTGACAAGCAGGAACAGGTTGGCATCATAGAAGTCAACATCTCCTGTCCTAACGTACACAATGGCGGAATGGCGTTTGGCACAGACCCAAAAGCAGCAGCAGAAGTGACAAAGGCTGTAAAGGCCGTAACCACAAAGCCCGTTGTCATGAAACTCTCGCCTAACGTGACGGACATCGTAAGCATTGCAAAGGCTTGCGAAGAGGCAGGAGCAGATGGACTCTGCCTGATAAACACGGTCTTGGGCATGAGGATAGACATCCGTAGAAGAAAGCCAGTAATTGCCAACCGTTATGGCGGTTATTCAGGTTCGGGCATATTTCCTCTTGCTTTGAGAATGGTAAATCAAGTCGCAAACGCATGTCACGTGCCAGTCATAGGTTGCGGAGGTGTAAGTCGTGCAGAAGATGTAATCGAGATGATGATGGCAGGAGCGACTGCCGTCGAGATAGGTGCAGCCAACCTGACCAATCCTATGGTATGCAAGGAGATAATTGACCGCCTTCCAAGCCTCATGCAAGAACTGAAGATAGAGCACTTGAAAGACATCATCGGTATTGTAAATAAATAAAGCACTATGAATAAGAAAGATGTAATCATTGCTTGCGACTTTGCAAGCGCAGAAGATACTTATCGCTTCTTGGATAAGTTCAAAGACGAGCCACGCAAACCGTTCGTCAAGATAGGCATGGAGTTGTTCTATGCTGCAGGTCCTGACATTGTCCGTGAATTGAAACGCCGTGGACATCAGATATTTCTTGACCTCAAGCTGCACGACATTCCAAACACGGTAAAGAAGTCAATGGCAGTTCTCAGCCGTCTGGACGTTGACATGTGCAACCTCCATGCAGCAGGCACAATCGAGATGATGAAGGCTGCACTTGAAGGCCTTACGCGCGCAGATGGCACACGTCCATTACTCATTGCCGTGACTCAGTTGACTTCCACCAGCGAAGAGCGTATGCACGATGACCTGCTCATTCCAGGCAAGATAGGAGATTGTGTCGTTCACTATGCAAAGAATGCCAAAAAGGCAGGGCTTGACGGTGTTGTATGCTCGCCACTTGAGGCAGGTATGGTCAAGGAGGCTTGCGGACGAGAGTTTATGGCAGTTACCCCAGGCATACGTTTTGCCGATGGAGCAGTAGGCGACCAGGTACGCGTTACCACACCCGAGAAAGCACGAGAGATAGGTTCCGACTTCATTGTCGTAGGCCGTCCAATCACTGCAGCCGAAGACCCTGTTGCAGCATACAAACGTTGTCTGAAAGAATTCTTGGGAGAGTAAGTTCATGCAAAGGATTAAGTGGATTGACAGTGCGGCAGGCTTGATGGTGTGCTGGATGATTTTCATCCATTGTCTTGCTTTGTCAGGCAACACACTGAACTGGCTGTGTTTGTTAGGCTTTTTCATGCCATGGTTCTTTTTCAAAAGCGGAATGATGTACAAGCCCAACGAATGCAGGTTGCAAGCAAAGAAAGACTTGAAGAAACTCTTATATCCTTACCTTATATATTCTGCAATTGGATTTGCAGTCTTTGCAATCATCAATATCCGTTGGCAATCCATTGGTGGAATGTTACTGGGTGCATGGAGACTTTTTTTGAAAGCGGAATGCGTGCCTGGCAACGACCCGCTATGGTTTCTGATATCGCTTTTCGTGGCAAAGACAATAATCAATTTGACTTGCCAGCATAAGATTTCCCCAATAATAACTGCCATAGGAGCATTTCTGGCAGGATATGCCCTTTCAGTATCAGGATGGCAGAACATCACATGGTGGGGTGGAAATATTATGACTGGTTTAAGTTTCTTTGCTTTCGGGTACTTGCTAAAAGACACACAAGATCGCAAGGATGTGATACTCTTGAGTGCATTTATTGTCATTATAGCTATCGTATTATGGCAGACTGGCATCAATCCATACCCATATTACTACATGCACGCCAATATGATGCAGTCAGGAGATTACATGATTAACCTTCCTGTGACTCTTGCTGGCATGATATGTATGAATGCCTTTTTCAGGCACCTTCAACCATATCTGAAATTCAGGATATTGAATTATGTTGGGCGCAATTCAATGGATATATACGTAACCCATTGGATTATACTCACAATATTGGTTTTCCTTTCGAGGAACGTACTGCACATCGAAAACAATTGGACAGTATGCATTATATTGACAGTTGGCTGTTTTGTCATACTGCCTTGCATCGTAGAAATAAAAAACAAAATCAAAAAGATATGAATAAACAAATTGCACATGACTTGCTGTCAATCAAGGCAGTTTTCCTCCGTCCAGAGGAACCATTCACATGGGCAAGCGGCATCAAAAGCCCTATCTATTGCGACAACCGTCTCACTCTCACAGCCGTCGAGGTACGCAATCACGTCGAGCAAGGACTCGCAGAGACCATCAAACGTGAATATCCAGAGGCAGAAGTACTGATGGGAACTTCAACAGCAGGTATCGCACATGCAGCCATTACCGCCACAATACTCGGTTTGCCAATGGGTTATGTTCGTTCTTCGAGCAAAGACCATGGTAGAGGCAACCAGATTGAAGGCCGTCTGGAAAAAGGACAGAAAGTCGTTGTTGTCGAAGATTTGATTTCAACAGGTGGTTCGTGCATTGACGTTGTGAACGTATTACGCGAAGCAGGAGCAGACGTGCTTGGCATAGTCAGCATTTTCACTTACGGAATGCAGAAAGGTCTTGACAAGATTGCAAACGCCAACACGACAAACCATTCACTCTGCAACCTCGACGTACTGCTGGACGTTGCTGCCGAAGAGGGTTACATAAAGCCCGAACAGAAGGAACAAATCATAAAGTTCCGCAACAACCCTTCAGACGAGAGTTGGATTAAATAAGGTGGCAAGACCTCGTCCCACATCGAGCGGGTCAGTGTCCCAATGCCAGGCATCTACACGGTTCGCATTGGCAACCGCACTCTGAATGTACTAGTCAAATAAAAGGCAAACATGAAGCAGAGTGTTAACTGTTAACTCGAAACTGACGTTTTTTTCAAATTCCACCCTCTTGCTCTTTATATAAGTATTTATCATAACTCAAGTTTCGCAAGTTACAATAAGCTCTGTAAGAGCGAAATAGTATAGCACAGGGCGTGAGCCCTGTGTAAAAATGGTCAATGCGTTAATAGAGTGCCGTAGGTACGACAGAATTAAATAACACATACGGTGAAAA
>JAZRYS010000113.1:0-32934 GCA_045600865.1 Candidatus Aphodosoma sp. | reverse complement strand
CAATCTGTACTCTCAGCCTTACTGTAGGTGGTGTTTCTCCTGACGCTGTTGAGAATGTTCAGTTGCTGAATATTTCTGTCATTCCTAACCCAGTCAATGCAGGCCAGACTTCATTCATCTATGGTGACTTCGAGAATGTCAAGAGCGTTGAGGTTCTCAACTCGTTCGGTCAGGTTATCGACGCATTCGTGCCAGAGACCTATCCAATCGAGGTTCAGGGTATCAATGCTTCAGGCATCTATTACGTCCGCGTTGTAACCGAGGACGAAAAGGTTGCTGTGCAGAAGTTGATTGTCAAGTAATCTGACTTAGATCCTATATTAAAGTAATGGCTGCCCATCGGGCAGCCATCACTTTTTTATTCTAGATGCTCTAGATATTCTAGAACTTCTAGAGCATCTAGATATTCTATATAAAAATTGGGGCTGACATCAAATGTCAGCCCCAATTTTTAATTGTCAATTATCAATTGAAAATCACATGTCCCACTGTTCAAGCGAGCCTACGAGTTCATCAAATGTATGATACTTCGACTTGCCCTGAACATCGTGTATCTGGTTCTCGACAGCCTCGTCATAGCTTTCGCATTCAACGTCGCGGATGACACCCAATGCAACTGGCATGTCAGGGCCTTCCATCAATGCGAGTTTTGTATGCAGGGTGTTGTCCTCGCAATGTGCATCGTGAACGAGGATATCGCTCTCTTTGACGCCATTCTCGCCTATTGTGACAACCTTGAGGTTCCATCCGTCAAGAACGAGACCTTTGTTGCGGTCCTTGCCAAATATCATAGGTTTTCCGTGCTCAAGGATTACGGCATGTTCTGCACGGTCTTCCTTCGAACCAATCCATGAATGAGTGCCGTTGTTGAAGATTACGCAGTTTGTAAGACACTCGCAAACCGAGTAGCCTTTATGCTGTGCGGCAGCCTTCATGCACATTACAGAAGTAGGGCCGTCCATATCGACTGTACGTGCGAAGAAAGTTCCGCGTGCGCCGAACACCAGTTCTGCAGGGCGGAAAGGACGCTCAACTGTTCCGAACGGAGAGGATTTGCTCACGAAACCCTTTGGAGAGGTAGGGGAGTACTGCCCTTTGGTCAGACCATAGATGCGGTTGTTGAACACGAGCACGTTGATGTCGATGTTGCGGCGGCAAGCATGGATGAAATGGTTGCCACCGATTGCAAGGCAGTCGCCATCACCTGATGCCTGCCATACAGTAACCTTTGGATTGGCTGTCTTGACACCTGTTGCGATTGCTGCTCCACGACCGTGGATGGTGTTGAAGCCGTACGTATTCATATAATGTGGCAGACGGGATGAACATCCGATACCTGAGATGACTGCAATGTCATGAGGTGCAATGCCGAGTTCTGCCATTGCCTTGTGAAGCGAATTGAGTACTGCGTGGTCGCCACAACCTGGGCACCAGCGTACATATTGGTCACTCTTATAATCTTTTGCTGTAAACATGGCTTAGAGAGTCTTTAAATATTCAACAATACCGCCAACATTGAAAGGCTGGCCTTCTACCTTATTATACTGCATGTACTCGCCTGGAACCTGTGCACGGAGATACTGTGCAAATTGTCCTGAGTTGAGCTCGCATACGACGATTTTCTTGTATTTCTTGAGCACCTCTGCCGTGTTCTTTGGCAGTGGGCTTATGTAGTTGAAATGAGCGAGTGCGCATTTCTTTCCTTCTGCCTGCAGCTGCTGCATTGCTGTCATCAGGTGGCCGCGTGTAGAACCCCAACCTACGATGAGAAGGTCTGCATCCTTGTCGCCCTCGACGGTGAGTTCTGGTATCTGGTTTGCAATCTGTGCAACCTTCTCGGCACGTGTCTTGACCATGAGTTCGTGGTTTGCACTGTCGGTCGAGATTGATGCCTTCTTCGAGTCGCGCTCAAGGCCGCAGTTGCGGTACTGGAAGCCTTCCATACCTGGGAATGCCTGCCATCTGACCTTAGTCTCTGCATCACGGCATACAGCATTGAAGCCTTCGCGCTGTGCCTCTGTTGCAACGTGTGGGTGAATCTCTGGGAGCTCAGCCAACTTAGGCAGACGCCACAATGACTGGCCGTTGCCGAGATAAGCGTCTGTGAGGAGGATTACAGGCACTGAGTTTTCCAATGCTATCTTGCAAGCCTGAAATGCGTAGTCAAAGCAGTTTGCAGACGAAGAAGCGGCAATTACAACGCAAGGACACTCACCGTTACGGCCATAGATGGCCTGAAGGAGGTCTGTCTGCTCTGTCTTGGTTGGAAGACCTGTTGAAGGGCCACCACGCATTACGTCAACGACAACCAGTGGCAACTCAGCTATCACTGCAAGACCGATTGCCTCAGACTTCAGCGAGAGACCTGGACCTGATGTAGAAGTTGCTGCAAGGTCGCCTGCGAAAGAGGCACCGATAGCGGTACATACGCCAGCTATCTCGTCTTCTGCCTGGACAACCTTCACGCCCATATCCTTGCGTGCTGCAAGTTCGTGCATGATGTCTGTTGCTGGTGTGATAGGGTAGGAACCAAGGAAAAGCTCCTTGCCTGCCTTGTGAGCTGCTGCAATGAGACCCCATGCTGTTGCTTTGTTTCCGGGAATGATTGTGTATTTGCCCTTTGGTAATTCATCTGAGCGGTGAACCTCGAACGTGTTGATGTTTAGAGCAGTGTTGTTTCCGTAGTTATATCCGTCTGTCAGGACCTTGTCGTTTGCCTTGAGAATTTCTGGTTTCTTGGCGAATTTGTTGGCAAGGAAGTGCTGAGCCTTCTCCAGTGGGCGGTTGAAAAGCCAGCAGATGAGGCCGAGTGCGAACATGTTCTTGCAACGGTCGATGGCTTTCTTGTCCATGCCGGAATCCTTCAGCGACTCCTCAGTGAGGGTTGTGAGAGGAACCGGAACGAGCTGGATTGTCTCAGAAATACCGAGTTCTGTGAAAGGATTGTCTGTCTTGTAGAGTGCCTTCTCAAGGTTTTTGGCATCAAAAGAGTCTGTGTCGAAGATTATGACACCGCCTTTCTTGACCAGTTTGTAGTTTACCTTGAGTGCCGCACAGTTCATAGCAACAAGCACATCACACTCATTGCCAGGAGTGTGAATGCCAGCACCGACATGAACCTGGAAACTCGACACACCACCGATGGTACCCTGTGGAGCACGCATGTCGGCTGGATAGTCTGGGAAGGTAGCAATCTCGTTGCCTAAGATGGCAGAGAGACTCGAGAAGAGTGTTCCCGTTAGCTGCATTCCATCGCCTGAGTCTCCGCAGAAACGGATTACGACATCTTTGCAGACTGTTTTTTCATTTTTCATAATTGTATAGTTTGTTATTTTGATTTATTTTCTTTTTAGTCTAGATATTCTAGATATTCTAGAAGTTCTAGAAGTTCTAGATTCTCTAGATTACTAGCTTTCTATATCTTAATCTATGTGGCTCGGTATCTCCGAGACGGGCTTTCTTGTTCTCCTCGTATTCGGAGTATGTTCCCTCGAAGAAGAATACCTTTGAGTCGCCCTCGTATGCTAATATATGTGTGCATATCCTGTCGAGGAACCAGCGGTCGTGCGAGATGACTACTGCACAGCCGGCAAAGTTGTTCAGTCCCTCTTCCAATGCGCGAAGGGTGTTGACATCTATGTCGTTGGTTGGCTCGTCGAGCAGCAGCACGTTTGCCTCGGATTTCAGCGTAAGGGCAAGATGGAGCCTGTTTCGTTCACCTCCGGAAAGCACGCTGCATTTCTTCTCCTGGTCTGCGCCTGTGAAGTTGAAGCGCGAGAGATATGCCCTCGCATTGATGTCGCGACCACCTACGCGTATGAACTCAGTTCCACCGGATACAACCTCGAATATTGATTTCTCAGGATCTATCTCCTTGTGCATTTGGTCAACATAGCCGACTTTCACTGTCTCACCCACCTCGAATGTGCCTTTGTCGATGCTCTCCATGCCCATTATCATCCTGAATAATGTAGTCTTTCCTGCACCATTGGGACCTATCACACCTACAATGCCATTTGGCGGAAGGGTGAAGTTCATTCCTTCGAAGAGCAGTTTGTCGCCAAATGCCTTCTGTACGTCTATGGCATTTATCACCTTATTGCCAAGTCTTGGTCCGTTTGGTATGAAGATTTCCAGTTTCTCCTCACGCTGTTTCTGGTCTTCGTTCAGCAGAGCATCGTAAGAGTTCAGACGGGCCTTGCCTTTTGCGTGACGGGCAGATGGTGCCATGCGAATCCATTCGAGTTCGCGTTCCAAGGTCTTGCGACGCTTAGATGCCTGTTTCTCCTCCAAAGCCATGCGGGCTGTCTTCTGGTCGAGCCATCCGCTGTAGTTGCCTTGCCAAGGTATTCCCTCGCCACGGTCAAGTTCAAGAATCCATCCTGCAACATGGTCGAGGAAGTAACGGTCGTGTGTTACGGCAATGACAGTGCCTTTGTATTGTTGCAAGTGCTGCTCCAGCCAGTCGATGGACTCTGCGTCGAGGTGGTTGGTAGGCTCGTCGAGCAATAATATGTCTGGTTCCTGCAACAGCAGACGGCAGAGAGCCACGCGACGGCGTTCTCCTCCCGAGAGGTTCTGCATTACGGCATTCTCGTCAGGACACCTCAGAGCGTCCATTGCCTGCTCAAGGCGGTTGTCGATATTCCATGCGTCGTGTGCGTCAAGCTGGTCTTGCAGCTCTGCCTGACGGGCCAGAAGTTTGTCGAAGTCTGCATCGGGATCGGCGAAAGCCTCGTTCACTTTGTTGAACTCGTCGAGCATATCCATGATTGGTTGCACGCCTTCCTGCACCACTTCCTTAACAGTTTTTGTCTCTACAAACTTAGGTTCCTGCTCTAAATACCCGACAGAATAGCCTGGAGAAAAGACAACTTGGCCGTCATATTGCTTCTCAACGCCTGCAATAATCTTCAGCAGCGTTGATTTTCCTGCACCATTCAGACCTATGATTCCAATCTTGGCACCATAGAAAAATGAGAGATATATGTTTTTAAGTACTTGTTTCTGTGGAGAATAAGCTTTGCTTACGCCAACCATAGAGAATATGATTTTCTTGTCGTCTGCCATATTTTCTAAATGAATATATTTAAGTGTGCAAAGTTACTAATATTATTTGAATCGGCAACCATTTTATGCGAAAAAATATTTTTGAAAATAATTGCAAAAATGTTTGGCCACGTCGCAGAAATGTCGTACCTTTGCACCCGATTTCTGAACAAGGAATTGATCTAGTAGCTCAGCAGGTAGAGCACATCCCTTTTAAGGATGGGGTCCTGGGTTCGAGCCCCAGCTGGATCACCGAAAAGCGGGCTCGGAGAGCCCGCTTTTTTTACTAGAACATCTAGGATATCTAGGATATCTAGAACATCTAGAAATTATAGAATACCAGACAATTAGAAAAACAAATAAATTATGGCATACAATATCAGAGAGGTATTTGCTCCTCGTCTTTTCGAAACACTTCGAAACTATTCGAAGCAGAAATTTACGGCTGACGCAATGGCAGGTGTCATTGTCGGTATTGTGGCTATTCCGTTGGCCATTGCCTTCGGTATTGCATCAGGAGTCGGCCCTACCGAGGGTCTCATCACGGCTATCATCGCTGGTTTCATCATCTCTGCCCTCGGTGGAACGAAGGTGCAGATTGGTGGTCCAACTGGTGCTTTCATAGTAATCATCTATGGAATCATCCAGCAACATGGCCTCGCAGGGCTCATGATTGCCACAGTTATGGCCGGTATCATGCTTCTTGCGATGGGATTTGCACGACTCGGTTCTGTCATCAAGTTCGTCCCTTATCCTGTCATTGTCGGCTTTACAGGCGGTATCGCCTTGACAATCTTCTCGACCCAGATGAACGATTTCTTCGGACTGGGCATAGAAAAAGTCCCTGCCGGCTTCATTGAGAAATGGGTCTGCTATTTCCAGAACTTCACCTCGGTCAACTGGTTTGCTCTGATTGTCGGTCTTGTTTCATTACTTATTATCATATTTACGCCAAAGGTGTCGAAGAAGATTCCAGGCTCTCTTGTGGCCATCGTGATAATGACTCTTGTCTGCTGGCTTCTCAACCGTTTTGCCGGCATCGGTGGCATTGCAACAATCGGTGACCTCTACAGCCTTCCAACCGGCATTCCCGCACCATCTCTTCCTGCCCTCGAACTGGCTGAAGGTCAGAGTGTGTTGGATATGGTGCGCCAGCTTCTTCCTGCCGCATTCACCATTGCAATGCTGGGTGCCATAGAGTCTCTGCTCTCTGCCATGGTGGCGGATGGTGTCATCTCAGACCGCCACAACTCAAACACGGAACTTATCGCACAAGGTGCTGCCAATATAGTAGTTCCGTTCTTTGGCGGTATTCCTGCGACTGGTGCCATTGCCCGTACGATGGCCAATATAAATAATGGAGGTACATCGCCTGTGGCAGGTATGGTCCATGCCGTCATTCTGTTGCTCGTGCTCCTTTTCATGGGACCACTGGTTGGGTTGATTCCTATGCCTTGCCTTGCTGCAGTGCTGATTATGGTGGCTTACAATATGTCTGGCTGGCGCACGTTTGTGCATCTGTCAAAGAGTCCTAAATCTGACTTCGTCGTATTGCTCGTGACATTTTTCCTCACCGTAATCTTCGACCTTACGATCGCAATCGAGGTCGGGCTGATGCTCGCTATCATCTTGTTCCTGAAGCGTACAATGGAGTCTGTCCATATCACCCAGTTCAAGGATGCAATCGATCCTAACCTTGAGTCTGATATGAAGATAAATACTGATGAGAAGCTTGAGTTGCCTAAAGGCGTTGAGGTATATGAGATTGACGGTCCTTATTTCTTCGGCATCGCCAACAAGATGGACGAGATGATTTCTCGTGGACGTGAGACTCCAAAGGTGCGTATCATACGTATGCGCCGTGTTCCTTTCATGGATTCCACGGGCATCCACAACCTTGAGATTCTGGTGAACAACTCAATGAAGATTGGCATAACGGTTGTCCTTTCGGGCGTAAACGACTCTGTCCGTGAGACTCTCGTTCACTCTGGCTTCGACAAGATTCTTGGACCGGACAACATCTGTTCCAACATCAACCTTGCCCTCGACCGTGCCCGTCAGTTGATATAGTTGACTGCTGTCTCTGGAAGTCAAACAAGAGACAGACTTTCTGCCAACGGCAGGACGGCATCGCTGAAACGTTGCCGAAGCGTCTCCCATTGGTCTCCCATTCACCGTCCTTCCATCGTCCTACCAAAGCCCTTTTTTCTCCCATGGGTTCCCATCTGAATGGGCGGGAATGGGGAAAAATGGGAAAACAATGGGAAAACAAAGGTAGCTGCTACAACGTAAAGACAGCCGCAACAACAGATGTTGTGGCGGCTGATTGGTTATGGTTCTTCGCTATAGATGGTTCTGTATTCTTCCAGTTCGGAATCTGTCATTTTTCGGTATTTCTCAAGGATATAGACATTTCTATCTTCAGATGGAATATATCCTATTGCTCGCAGGGTGAACAACTCATCTTCATTTACTTCTAATGAGAGTTATGAAAGATAGCCATTTGTCCTGAATAAAATATTGAATGACGGAATTGCTGCAACATCATCATCAAATGTTCCCTTCGGTGTATAATACAGCTTTTTGTCTTCACTGCCTGAATAATCAAAATGCAACTTATAACCATAGGTCAAATTTTTGGGTGACGCATTCCCGAGAAGTCAGGATTAAAGTGAAAATGATGTAGTGCCGTTGATGGCTAATGTTATAGTGTTGATGACAGAAGATGTGAGTGATGTGTGCATTGGAATTGAGAGTACCTGTGAGGCGAGAAGATCGGCGTTGGGAAACTCTCCTTCTGTAAGATAAGCTTTTTGACGGTGGAGAGGAATAGGGTAGTAGATCATTGACGGTATGCCAGCTTGTGCAAGATCAGCTTTGAGCGCATCGCGGCTGATACCTGTGCAACGGAGCGTGAATTGATGGAACGAGTGGGTGGATTTTGGATTGACTGTGGGAAGCAAAATATTGCTGTTGCCTTTCAGTGCCTTGCAATATGCTTGTGCGGCTCGTTGACGTGCTGCCACATATTCATCAAGATGGGGGAGTTTGACACGCAAGACAGAGGCCTGTATGGTGTCGAGGCGGGAATTAACTCCTACCATGTCGTGGTGATAGCGGATTGACATGCCATGATTTGCTATCATGCGTATGCGGGCTGCAAGCGTATCGTCGTCTGTGAAAAGAGCTCCACCATCGCCATAACAGCCGAGGTTTTTGGAAGGAAAGAACGAGGTGCAGCCTATAGTGCCCATAGTGCCGCTTTTACGTGTGTTGCCGTTAGAGAATGTATAGGAGGAGCCGAGCGACTGACAGGCATCTTCGATTACCGGAATGCCATGGCATCGTGCGACATCAAGGATTCCCTCCATATCTGCGTTCTGGCCAAACAGGTGAACCGGAACAATGGCGCGCGTGCGAGGCGTAATTGCCCGTTCAATTGCTTCTGCGGTGACAGTCATGGTGTCGTAGTCAACATCGACGACGACAGGCTTGAGGCGAAGCAGTGCAACGACTTCCGCCGTGGCAATGAAGGTGAAGGTCGGTGTGATGACTTCGTCGCCCGGATGGAGGCCGAGAGACATCAGCGCAATCTGCAAGGCATCCGTACCATTGCCAACGCCGATGACGTTGCGTACACCGAGGTATTTGGCAAGTTCTTGTTCGAAGGCAGCAACGGATTCGCCTCTGATGAAACGGCATGACGAAAGCACCTCGCTGATGGCTCGGTCTATCTCATCTTTTATATCGCTGTATTGACCATGAAGGTCGCACATCTCTATCATAATAATTGACAATTGACAATTAATGAACCATAAGTTTGAAGGTCCGTGGCTCGTTGTTGGATATGACTTGCAGGAAATATATTCCTGATACGTCAGGCAAATCAACAAGTGTCTCAGAATCTTTGGCAAACGTGCCGGAGGTTATGAGAAGTCCTGTGGCACTGTATAAACTATATGTGCCCGCTGCCGATGCAATGATGTGAGCCTGGGTGTTGTTGCGAAGAATCGTCCCTTCGATAGCGACAGGATACTCCGAGACTTCCAAGTTGCTCAGATCCTGCATCCATATAGGGCACGTCATCACGGCATAATTCTCGCCTTCGCGGGTAAGACCAACTTCGACTTTGTCGCCTATGCGGAGGTTAGGAAGGAACATGTTGCTGCCAGTGATACTTTGTATCAGTATGTCGTTGACGTACCAGTCGTATTTCGAGAATGTGTAGCCGCCATTGTATTTGCTGTTCAGTATGGCCACTACGTCGTTCCAGTGCTGGTTTACGATGTGGCTTGGATATCGTATGTTGAGCGTGAAATCGAGGCTGAGTGGGTTTGCGTCGCATACACGGTTGTAAACTTCGAGTGTTCCTGTGTATGTGTCAGGACGCAGCGAGTCGCCATCCACCGAAAGAGGCAGTGGCACAAGGATAGGACTGGCGGTGAAGTTGGCGTTGGCGATATCAGACTGCTTGGAAATCTCGGCACTTGTGTAGCGGATGGTGTAGGCATCTGGCTTGGTGCCTGTGTAGCGAGGAGCAATGGCGAATTCAATATCGTCTGCACAGATGTAAGGAGCGATGTCGAGACTGTAGAGGTTGGTTTTCTGTACTGTGTGCAGACGGAGGGCATAGATTATGTCGCAATGTGCTTCGGTCTGGTCTCGCACAGTATCGGTGTAGAGTCCCGGCTGTGTGTACTGATGGCCGCGCCATGAGTAGATTTCGTCCTCGCAGATGGTGTCTTCCATGAAATTGTAGGTCTGTACTACTGTGAGATAGAGAGTGTTGATAGAATCACAGCCTTGAAGCGTGACGGTGGTGTCCCTATACACTCCTGTCTGATTGATGAAACTACCAGCGAAAGGAACAGGGTAATCGGTATCGCATATTGTCAGGTGGCGGACGATGTTGTATGTTGGGTTGATTGTAAGGTCAATTTTGAAGACGGAGTCGCAGCCGAGCACTGTCACGAGAGTGTCGTAGTAGATGCCTGAAGAGGTGTAATTCCTGTTGTTGAACCGGAATACGGAACTATTGCAAAGAGTGGTGTCTATCTCGGTATAGTAAGTGTTGTTTACGAGATTCAGTTTGAAGACAGAGTCACATCCGTCAGCTGTGACAAGGGAGTCCCAATAAACGCCGCTTGAGGTCAGGTTGCGGCCATGCCATGAGTAATAGTTGCCTTTGCAGATGGTCTTGCTTTCTTCATAGAACTTGTCTGCATGGACGTTGAGCGAAAGCCTGACGATTGAGTCACATCCTGCAGATGTGACTAATGTGTCAACATAAAGTCCTGTCTTGTTTATGATTGACCCATCTGGTCTGTAATAGATATCGTTAGAGCAGATGTCTGCATGAATAGTGGTTGTCTTTGAACTGTCAATGGTGATTGTAAGTTTGAAGACGGAGTCACAACCATTGATTGTGGAGAGAGAATCCCAATAGATGCCACTTTTTGTGATGCGGCGACCATGGAAGAAATAGACATCGCTGCTGCAGATGTTCAGAGTCTCTTCGTGGTAATATCCATCGCCTGAGAAGACTACCAACTTGTATATGGAGTCACATCCGGCAACAGTCTTGAGCGAATCGTAATAGATTCCCGAGCCTGTGATCCGACGTCCGTGGAAGTCGTGGAAACCTCCATTGCAGAGGCGAATAGTGTCAACGAACATATATGTCGGTGTCCAGTTGAATACCATCTTATAGACAGAGTCGCAGCCGTAGATTGTGCGCATTGAGTCATAATAAACGCCTGGCCTGGTGATATGTATGCCACGGAAGAATACATCACTGCCATGACACAATGTAATGTGTGTCTCAAAGAGGTAACTGTCGTGGATTGTGATGTTGTAGGTTATGAAGGAGTCGCACCCCATGGTTGAGCGTATGGTGTCGTAATAGGTGCCGCTGCTGGTGATGTTCTTGCCGTGCAACTTGAATACCTCGTTTGAACAGATTGTCGTGTCAATAACGGTATGACTTGAGGAATTGACAATGAGAACCAGTTGGTATATGGAATCACAGCCTTCTCGCGTCAGCAGGGAGTCATAGTAGTAGCCTGGTTTTGAGATAGTCTGGCCCCGGAAGTTGTAATGGCTGCCATTGCAGATGACGGCAGTGTCGCTGAAGAAGTAGTTGGATTTCCATGAGAAAATAAGGCGGTATACAGAGTCGCAGCCATCATGCGTCAGCAGAGAGTCATAGTAAATGCCTGGCTTTGTGATGTGCTTGCCACGGAAAGTGACAGGATTGCCATAGCAGACCTCGATGAAGTTGTCGAATACATAATGGGGCTTGATTCTGAGATGGAGTTCGTAAACCGAGTCACAGCCTTGAGAGTTTTTAAGCGAGTCGAAGTAAATTCCGCTCTGGTCGATGTGCCTTCCCCGGAAATTGTAGGTTTCGTTGGAACAGATTTCAACGTATTGTATGTCGTGGAAAGGCTGTACAATTCTGAGGACAAGCTTGAAGATAGAGTCGCAACCACGCTGAGTGCGCAGAGAGTCGTAGTAGTTGCCAGCAAGAGAATAGTCTTTTCCTCTCCATTGGTATGTGCTACCGGCACAGAGGGATGCTGTATCGACAAACAGGTAACGAGGGGCGTAGTTGACAATGATTTTAGTGACAGAGTCGCAGCCGAATCTTGTCTTGAGCGAGTCGTAATATACGCCAGGCTTAGTTATAGTGATGCCCTTGTATTGGTAGGATGCACCTTGACAGATTTCAATGTAATCTGTCATGAGATGCTCTGGCGAGATGCTGAGACGTAACTCGTAAACGGAGTCGCAACCGTACGAACTTTTGAGGGAGTCGAAATATATTCCACTCTTGTTGAGAAGCTTGCCGCGGAAATTATAGTATTCGTTGGAACATGTATTTATTACCTGTAAATCATGGAAGTTTCTGACCACATTGAGGTAAAGCTGGAATATGGAGTCGCAGCCCTTGGTTGTTACGAGCGAGTCGTAATAATTGCCGGCAATATGTATGTTGCGTCCGCGGAAATTGTAATAGTCACCCTCGCAAATATTCACGGTGTCGTAAAAATGGTAATTGGAAGACCAGGAATAGACCAGTTTATAAACGGAATCACATCCTGTGCTTGAAATGAGCGAGTCGTAATATACACCAGGCTTGTCAATAGTGATGCCACGGTATGTCCATTTGTGGCCGTAGCACTCTTCTATAAACGTGGTGAATTCATAACTGTTGAATTTTGACAGTGTCAGTTTGTAAACGGAGTCACAACCGTAAACCGACTTGATTGAATCGTAGTAAATGCCAGGTTCCGTAAGCATACGCCCGTGGAAATCATAGATGTCACCTTGGCATACAGTATCGGTGAGTTCGGCATAGAATGGACGTTTGACAATAAGACGCAGTTTATATATGGAGTCGCAGCCATTCTGCGTTTTGAGCGAATCGAAATATACACCATCGTTTGACACCAGTCGTCCATGGAACATGTAAGAGTCACCTTGACAGATTATGGCAGTATCCTCGAAGAGGTATGTGTCGGACCAGTTGAAAATCAATCTATAGACAGAGTCGCAGCCAGTTGCCGAATATAAAGAGTCGTAGTAAATGCCTGGCTTGGTGATGTGCTTGCCCCTGAAATGGATAGTGTTGCCGTGACATTCCGTAAATACAGAGGTGATGAGGTATGTGGGATTGACAGAAAGACGCAACTCGTAAACAGAGTCGAAATTGTTGAAGGTCTTCAGGGAATCCCAGTAAATGCCGGAAACATTTATCATCCTGCCGCGGAAGTTATAATACTCGTTGTTGCATATTGTCGCATATTCGACGTGATGGAACTGTGGGGTCACTTGCAGTACGAGTTGGAAAATCGAGTCGCATCCGCTGGCGGTTTTCAGTGAGTCGTAGTATGTGCCTGCAATATGAAGTGTATGTCCGTGGAAATTGTATGATGCTCCCTGATAGATGCGGACAGTGTCAGAGAAGAAATATCTTGCGGCACGATTGACCACTATGCGACAGATGGAATCGCATCCGTCAACACTTTTCAGCGAATCGTAATATATTCCTGCTTTGTCAATGTAAACGCCATTGTGCCAGAATCCTTCATCCGAACAGAGGGTGATATGACTTGTGGAAACGTAGGACGGATTCACCGTCAGGTTGAGAATGAAGACATCGGCACAACCTTGTGAATTGAACAGTGTGTCATAATAGGTGCCTGTGGAGTAGAGATGCTTGCCGTTGAAATCGTAGTATTCTCCACTGCAGATAGTAGCCGAGACGGGAATTGTCTGGGAATGGACAGCCCTGACTGTTAGCTCGAAGATAGAGTCGCAGCCATTTCTGGTTTTCAGAGAATCCCAATAAACTCCATTACGGTTGATTGTCTGTCCGTGCCAAAGGTATGAAGAACCGATGCAGATATCTACTGTATCGCTGTGATGGAAAGAAGGGAGCATGTTGAAGCGATAATGGACAATAGAGTCGCAGCCGGAGATTGAACGAAGAGTGTCATCTATGTTCGTGGAATGTTTGATAACCTGACCATTGAAGAATAGCGAATCTCCTTGGCAGAACTCCACGACCTTGTTGTAGTGCGGCCTGTCGAGGAATGTGAGGTTGAGGACATATATAGAGTCGCAGCCGAGAGAAGTTGCAAAACTGTCCATATATGTTCCTGATTGCACATATTGTTTTCCGCGCCAGAAGAACGGTGTGCCATCGCATACGGCAGTGTCGGTGATAAACTCATAGCGTCTGCCGACTGTCAGATAGAGTCTATATGTTGAGTCACAGTCATATTTGCCGGTGAATTGCGCAAAGTGCGTCCCTTGTGTCGAGACAATCTTGCCATGGAAATCGTATGTTTCTCCTTCACATATATGGGCGTATTCCTGATAGAAATAAGGTGTGGTGTCATAATTGAGGATGATTAGGGAGTCGCAGCCAAACCTGTTTGTAAGCAGCTTTTGGTATGTTCCAGGTAAGGTGATGAGTTGGCCGAAGAAATTGTATGGCTGGTGGTCACAGCGGTGGACGTTGCGGGTGACAGTGTCTTTCTTGTTGACGATTACTGTCCTTCTGAATATAGAGTCGCAATTGTCTTTCGTTTTCAGGTATGCTGTGTATGTACCGGCATTTATGAGTATCTCGTCGAAGAATGTGATGCTGTCTCCTTCGCAGATATAGACAGTGTCTTCCAACAAGTAGGTAGGATTTTCGTTGACTACAAGACGAACTATTGAGTCACAGCCATTCATTGCAACGAATGTGTCGATATAGACACCAGGTTTGTCTATCAGACGACCACGGTAATAGAATGAAGACTCCCTGCAGATCCCGTGGCTTAGGGTTGTGACAGGCACGGGAAGAACTGAGAGGTTTATGACAACGAAGGTGTCGCAATCCCCGTTAACCCCTGGCAATGTGTCAAGGTAAGTGCCTGCCTCGTTGTAAGACTTCCCATTTAAGCTGTAAATGTCGTTGCTGCAGATAGTTGTGTCGATTGTGAGTCTGACATGCTTGTTTACAGTAAGATTCAGTCGGTATATTGTGTCGCAGGCTCCTGCAACGAAAACAGTATCATCGTAAATGCCCGTGTTGGCGTATTTCTGACCGCGGAAAACATAAAATTCGCCTTGACAAATCTCTTTGTCTGTGGTGTGCAGGATTTCCGGAAGAACTTCAAGATTGAGAATGTATGTAGAATCACATCCGAGAGCAGTGGAGTATTGTCTGGTGTACCTGCCAGTATTGATGTATTTTGTTCCCAACCATGTATAACTGTCCCCGTTGCATATAGTATCAAAAATTTCGTTTTTGAAAGAGGGATTGACAGTCAATGCGAGTTCTATTATGGAATCACAGCCGTGGATGGTCTGCAAAGAGTCGTAGTAAATTCCTGTGTCTGTGAGATGCCTGTTGCCGAACTTGTAACTTGCACCACTACAGATTGTCTGTTGCGTCGATATAAAGAATGTAGGGTGGAAATTGATGGAGATACGGATTATGGAATCGCAGCCAAAGCGGGAATGAAGGGTGTCGTCAATGACTGCAGATGAAGTGTATTTTATGCCATTGTAATAATAGACATCTCCATTGCAGAGATTTACTTGTTGATACTTGACGTATTCAGGCATTACAGTGAGCATAAGGATCTCTGTTACTGAATCCCTGTAAAAAGTATCAAGACGGAAAGTGTCTGGTTCCATATTCACAGTGTCGATATGATCGATGACCTGTATGGAATCATAGTAGATGCCAGATGTCTTGTAGTATCTGCCATGGAACAGCACACTGTCGCCATGACATATTGTGTCAGTTTGGAGTTCAGCGCATGAGTATATTGCCCAAAGCGTCAAGACAAATATGGTGAAAAGTCTTCTCATTTCTTGTATTTGCGACAGCTGCATTTATGGTGTTTGGTTTCAAGGCAGAACATCCATGTTGCCTTGACGCCTGCATAGATTGGCAATGCCAATCTGCCGTTCATGCTTGTCGTATTATAAAATGAATTAGGTTTAAGTTCAGTGGCATTGCTTGTTACGGTGAAGAGTTCTTGGTCAGCACCGCCTTTGAGCAGGTTTGGAATGCCCACTTCGGCAACAAATCCAATCTTGAGACCCTGCATTTTCTTGTTGTTTTGCCTTACGTTGGCAAGGACATCTCCGCCCACTTCTATCTGTATTGCACCAGATAATATGTCATGGGCAAGTTTTGACGTGCCAGACATCTGTTTGTCGCCATAGAAATGAGGATCCATGTTGTAAAAATCGTCAATGTATTTCTCATAAGTGGCGGAAGTCGTATATGACATTGAACCATTGCTGTTTGCAAAACAGTTCAGACGCAGTTTTGCACCAATGCCGCAATAGAATCCGTTGGTTGAATTGAAAAAGCCAACCATTCCAAGAAGGTTGCAGAATATCAGGTTCTGCGTTTCTGTGAGAGGGGTGAAATTGCGGAAGTGGCACATGGCCTCAACACCATGTGTGTCGTAGATATTAAGGTCGAAATCTCTGATGTCACATTTGGAACCAGATGCAAAATACTGAAATTCCCCGGAGGCTGACCACCACAGACCATCCTCTTTCAGTTGTTCGAATCCTATGCCGAAAGTGCAGCCTGCACGCCCTGAACCAGCAAGGGCTGGTATGTCCTCGATGAGTTGAGAATAACCTGTAGATGCCGATAAAAGTATATGATTGCGGTCAGAATTTGTTTTGCGACGTTGCGGACCACCCTTGCCCCACACTTGTTGTATGGGGAGCAATATACTGAATAATAATAATATAACAGTAATATTACCCTTCATGTGCTACCTTCTCGTTTTAAGATGCAAAGGTAAGAATTATTTTTGATATGATAACATATTTTTTATGAAAAAAAATCACGAGTTTTTTGTCTCTATGTCGGGAAAAATCTGTAACTTTGCAAAATAAATATTTTGTAGTATGAAGAAACTTTATCTCTTTGCAGTTTTGGCTGTTATCATGGTGGCTTGCAAGCCAAAAGAACCAGTCGTGACTCATGATTCCATTGAACTTGTTGACTCTGTTGGATGGTGGTGGGAAAAAGATTGCCCAGAAGATCTTGCTGCAGCTAAGGTTACTGCTGAGACAGAGAGTCCTATCCGTCTGCACTTTTATGGATGGGGAGAGAACGAGGATTCTTTGTTTGCAATTCAGATGCCTGCAAAAGGCAACTACCGCAGAGTATTGCTAGAATACACAATGTGTGGTTGGAACAAGGGACCTGCAGACTGGGATATGACAACTGAGGTGAGAATCCTTGACCCAAAAGACTCTACGTGGTACGAACTCCAACGCGCATTTACTCCTTACGGTGGCTCTTTCAACGCATCTTGGGAGAAGAAATTCTATATGGACGTTACGCACATGCTGCCATTGCTGACTGCTGAGGACATGGTGAAGTTCAAGATTTTCTACTGTGGCTGGGATGCTACAGAAACAAAGGCTCATGCTTTGAAACTAAAATTCTACTTCTTCGAAGGTGAACCGGAAAAGGGTAATGTCATTGGAATACAGAGCGTATATAACTCTCTCATATCTGGCAACAATGGCTATCGTGCGTGGGCGTATGGTGTTGCTTCTGCTCCTATTGAGTCTGACGAGCGTCTGGGACTCAGGACTATCCAGTTGCCTGAAGGTACAAAGAAAGCAATGCTCCGTGTCTGCATCACTGGTCATGGACAGGAGTCGTCAACGGCATCAGATACGGATGATAAGAAGTTTGACGGCTATTTCCCAGGACGTTCAAAGAAAGCTTCCAATCCTGCTGAATTTGACGAGAACTGGTACACCATAGTTTATAATGGCGAGCCATGGAAGGAGCGCGGTCACATATGGGAGATTAACCAGAACGGAAATAATTACAGCCAGGCCGGAACATATAAGTATAACCGTGCGGGCTGGGGTCCTGGAAAACCGGGAAACACCCAGTATTGGATGATATACGACATACCAGAGGACGGCCGTATAACACTGGATCTTAACCTCGATGAGTATGTTTCTGACAGGACAGAGCCAAATGCAGCATACGTGGCAAACTACTATGTCATGGCTGACCTGTTCGCATACGATAAATAATTACACAACAATATGTCTTTCAAAGAACACAAAGGGCTTAACTTACCTGAAACCAACCAAGACATCCTGAAAAAATGGGATGAGGAAAACCTTTTTCATAAATCGATAGAGACTCGCGAGGGAGCTCCATCTTTTGTATTCTATGAAGGGCCTCCTTCTGCAAACGGTATGCCTGGCATTCACCATGTCATGGCACGTACCATTAAAGATACTTTCTGCCGTTACAAGACTATGCAGGGCTACCTTGTCCGTCGTAAGGCAGGTTGGGACACTCATGGACTGCCAGTAGAGTTGGGCGTTGAGAAGCGTCTGGGCATAACAAAAGAGGATATCGGAAAGAAAGTCAGCGTTGACGAATATAATGCCGCTTGCCGTTCAGACGTGATGAAGTTCACTCACGAATGGGAGGAACTGACACACCAGATGGGTTACTGGGTAGATATGAACGACCCTTACATCACCTACGACAACAAGTATATCGAGACTCTATGGTGGCTGCTTAAACAGCTCTACAACAAAGGGTTGCTCTATAAGGGCTATACAATTCAGCCATATTCTCCTGCAGCAGGTACAGGTCTCTCGACTCACGAATTGAACCAGCCAGGTTGCTATCGTGACGTCAAGGATACTACCTGTGTTGCGCAGTTTCATGTGAAGGGCGGGCTGAAGGCTTTTCCTGACATTAAGGGTGACATCTATTTGCTTGCATGGACAACTACTCCTTGGACATTGCCTTCAAACACGGCACTTTGCGTTGGCCCGAAGATTGAGTATAATGTGGTTGAGTCTTTCAATCCATATACCTGCATACCTGCATATTACGTAGTGGCAAAACCACTTTTGAACTCAATATTCAAAAAAGAAGGTGCTGAGTTGCCAATGGAATACAAGCAGGGCGACAAGGTTGTGCCTTACCGTGTTGTAGGTGAGTGCATGGGACCTGACTTGGTGGGTACAGAGTATGAGCAACTCATTCCTTGGGTAAACCCTGGCGAGGGTGCATTCCGTGTGATACCAGGTGATTACGTGACAACTGAGGATGGTACAGGTATTGTTCATATTGCTCCTACATTTGGTGCTGACGATGCCTTTGTGGCTAAGAAGGCTGGCGTTCCTGGCCTGCTGATGACTACAGCTAAAGGCGAGCAGCGTCCTATGGTTGACTTTGCCGGCAAGTTCTTCACAATTGAAGACCTTGACCCTGAGTTCGTGAAAGCACAGGTTGACGTCAATGAGTATTCACGTTGGGCAGGACGTTTTGTGAAAAATGCCTATGACCCAACGCTTACAGACAAGGACGAGACACTTGACGTTGCAATATGTCTTGAACTGAAGGCTACTAACCGTGTGTTCAAGATTGAGAAACACGTGCATAATTATCCTCACTGCTGGCGTACAGACAAGCCAGTGCTTTATTATCCACTCGACAGCTGGTTCATCAAGACTACTGCTTGCCGCGAGGAGATGATGCGCCTCAACGAGACTATCAATTGGAAACCTCAGTCAACAGGTACCGGCCGTTTCGGAAAATGGCTTGAGAATCTTCAGGACTGGAACCTCTCACGTTCTCGCTACTGGGGAACTCCACTGCCAATCTGGCGTTCGGAAGATGGAGAGGAAAAGTGCATCGGCTCATGCGAGGAACTGATGGCAGAGATTGAGAAGTCTATCAAAGCAGGTTTCATGAAGGCCAACCCTTGGCCAAAGTTCAAGGTCGGCGACATGTCTAAAGAAAACTACGACCCAAGCGTGATTGACTTGCACCGTCCATACGTTGACGGCATTATCCTTGTGTCGGATTCTGGCAAGCCAATGAAACGTGAACTTGACCTTATTGATGTTTGGTTCGACTCTGGTTCAATGCCTTACGCACAGTGTCACTATCCATTCGAGAATAAAGAGGCAGTTGATTCTGGTCGTGCTTTCCCTGCAGACTTCATCTCAGAGGGTGTTGACCAGACTCGTGGCTGGTTCTTCACTCTCCATGCCATAGGCACTATGGTGTTTGGCTCAGTGGCATACAAGGCTGTGATTTCCAATGGTCTTGTGCTCGACAAGATGGGCGAGAAGATGTCAAAACGCAAAGGCAATACCGTAGATCCATTCGAGACTATAAAGAAATATGGTTCAGACCCTCTGCGTTGGTATATGATGACCAACTCATCGCCTTGGGACAACCTGAAATTCGACCTTGAAGGAGTTGCTGAGGTTTCTCGCAAATTCTTCGGCACATTGTATAATACATACTCATTCTTTGCGCTCTACGCAAATGTTGACAAGTTCGATTCGTCAATGGCTCAGGTGCCAATAGAGAAACGCCCAGAGATTGACCGCTGGGTTCTTTCGCTGCTCAATTCGTTGGTAAAAGAGTGTATAGAGCATTTCGAGAATTACGAGCCTACACGTGCCGGCCGTGCAATACAGGATTTTGTAGGTGAGAACCTCTCCAACTGGTATGTACGTCTGAACCGCAAAAGATTCTGGGGTGGCGGCATGACCGAAGATAAACTGGCTGCATATCAGACTCTTTATGAGTGCCTCAAGACAGTGGCTCAGTTGATGTCTCCTATTGCTCCTTTCTTTGGCGATCAGTTGTACAGAGACCTTACAGGTGGTGCTGAGTCCGTTCATCTCTCGATGTTCCCTAAGTGCAACGAGACACTTATAAACAAGGATCTTGAAGAGTGCATGAACCTTGCACAGCAGTCGTCGTCAATGCTTCTCGCTTTGCGTCGCAAGGCTGAGACAAAGGTACGTCAGCCACTTGCAAAGGCTGTTATCCCAGTCACTAACGACGAGATGAAACGTCAGTTGCTCTATGTTGCTGACCTTGTCAAGACAGAGGTCAATGTCAAGGAATTGCAGGTAGTTGCTGCAGATGAGTGTGAGGTAAAGCTGGTCAAGAAGATTAAGCCAAACTTCAAGACACTTGGTAAGAAATATGGTTCTCAGATGAAGGAGATTGCTGCTAAGGTCAACTCTTTCGGACAGGAGGAGATTGCTGCCGTAGAGCGTGGTGTTGCAGCAGGTGGCTACACAATGAATCTTGCTTCGGGCGATGTAATCCTCTTGGCAGAAGATGTCGAGATTTCCACCAACGACATGCCTGGCTGGCTTGTTGCAAACAATGGCAATCTGACAATAGCGCTGGATGTCACCATTACTCCTGAACTCAAGCAGGAAGGTGTGGCTCGTGAACTCATCAACCGTATTCAGAACATCCGCAAGGACTCTGGCTTTGAGATAACAGACAAGATTAAAGTGCAGGTTAAGCGTGACGACTATGTAAACGATGCAGTTGTGAACTTCAGAGATTACATCAGTTCTCAGGTGCTTGCCTTGTCGCTCGAACTTGTTGACAATATCGAGAATGGCGTTGCCCTTGAGGATTTTGACGATAAGACAATCATAGTATCAGTAAAGAAATGATGAATCCTGAATTCATGCGTGAGGCTATACGTCTCTCAATTGAAAACATAAATCACGGCGGCGGGCCTTTCGCTGCCGTGATTGTCAAAGATGGCGAAATAGTTGCTGCAACAGGTAATAGTGTTACTGTTGACAACGACCCAACGGCTCATGCAGAGGTCAATGCCATACGTCAGGCCTGCAAAAGACTCAATACGTTTGATTTGAGCGGTTGCGACATCTATGCGTCATGCGAGCCTTGCCCTATGTGTCTCTCGGCAATCTACTGGGCACACATCGACCATATATATTATGCTGCAACACGCAAGGATGCTGCCTCAATAGGCTTTGACGACAATATGATTTATGAGCAGATTCCCCTGAATCCTGATGAACGCAGCATACCGGGCAAGCAGATTCTTCGTGATGAGGCAATGGAGGCATTCAAGATATGGAATGACTCATCTGACACAGTCACACATTACTGATATGGACAGGTACGGTGAGACGAAATCTTTGGGCGATTTGATGAAAGACCTTTTGCCTTCGGCACTTGGGGCAAATGTCGCCAAAGGCTTTGAGGCAATGCAGGTTGTTGATGCGTGGAAAAAAGTATTGGGTCAGTTGATGGTGAAATATTCAGCCAAAGAGAGGTTCAGCGACGGGACGCTGTTTGTCGCGATAACATCGCCAGCCTTACGTCAGGAGCTGTTCATGAACCGCAAGGCGGTCATTGATAAAATAAATGCCGAGTTAGGCTCGGCATTAGTCAAAGAGGTGATATTCTGCTGAATGTCACCTCTTATTCTTTTTGCGACATGATTTCTTCAATGTAATTCAGTACCTCGTCACGTCCTGTGCCTTTTTCTGACGAAGTCACGAATATTGGCATGAGTTCTTCCCAGGTTTCAAGCAGCTTTGCCTTGTAACTCTCGACATTCTCTTTGAGCCTCATAGGCCCGAGTTTGTCTGCCTTGGTAAATATTATTGAGAAAGGAATGCCATTCTCGCCAAGCCAGTTAATGAACTCAAGGTCTATCTTCTGAGGTTCCAGGCGGCTGTCAACCAATACAAATAGATTTGTCAGCTGTTCGCGGTGCATCACGTAATTCTCTATTATTGAACGCAGTTTTTCGCGTTGTTCTTTCGATTCACGGGCATAGCCATAACCGGGCAAATCAACCATATACCACTCATCGTTTATTATGAAGTGGTTGATGAGCAGAGTCTTGCCAGGCTTCGAAGATGTCTTGGCAAGGTCTGGGTGCTGCATCAGCATGTTGATGAGTGACGATTTGCCCACGTTGCTGCGGCCAATGAAGGCAAATTCGAACTTGTCTCCTTCTGGACATTTGCGGTAAGAGGTGTTCGAGATTACGAATTCTGATGATTTGATATGCATAGGTCGTAGTTTTGTTTTATTTTCGACAATGGTGCACGGCTGAGTGCAGTGCCTTTTATTTTGGATCTTGTCAGATCAGGTATGTTTATCTCTGTTGTGCCTAACTCTGTGTGACAGTGGGGACTTGCAAACCTTTTGTTCCAAGGGCAGACCTCCTGACAGCAGTCACAGCCGAAGACAATGCCATGTCTTGCTTCTTCAGGTGTCAGTGGCTCTCTTGCCTCTATAGTGCGGTAAGAGAGGCATCTTCGACAATCGAGGTTGTGGTCGCTCAATGCACCGGCAGGGCAGTTGTCTATACATTTTCGGCAGTTGCCACAACTGTTCCTGACGACATCAGGATTGTCGTAATGTTGAGTCGTCAGCAGTGCACCTATGAAACAGAATGAGCCTAATTCCTTGTTGATTAAACAGTTGTTACGGCCAATCCACCCTAACCCTGCTTTTACTGCCAATGCTCGTTCCAAAATAGGCATTGTGTCGCAGCAAGCGATATATTCGTCCTCTTTCAGACCTAACTCTGCGGCAAGTGCATGGAGTTTTTCCCACATTATATAGTGGTAGTCCTTGCCGCGGGCATAGCGTGCAGTATGTCCACTTTCAGGCGTATAGTAATTCAGCAGGCAGACCACTGCTCCTTTAGCATTATCCAGCAGTTCTGTAGGTCTTTTGCGTTGTTTCATGTACTCCAGCCCAGCTGCATGGCCTTGTTCAAGCCATTGTTTCCAGTGACTTGTCTCTGCCTCATAAAAGTCGTTGTCGTCAAGGCTGCAGAACCCAATCCTGTCGAACAGGCTGTCAGAAATCTTCATTTTGTGTCAGCAGGCTCTTGATGGCACTCTCGACGTTCTCGTGGTTGAAACGGCCTACGATAGTTCCATCCTGATTCATGAGAAAGAACGTAGGTATTTCGGTTATGTTGTAAGAGAGCATATATGGCGACTCTGTAGAACGGGAATCCCATACGCAGACCCAAGGCATCTGGCGTGACTGCTCAAGCCACTGCAGACGTGATGGGTCAACCGAGACTTGGTAGATTTCAAAGCCGTAATTGCTGTATTTGCTGTAGAGTTCCCTTAGGAACATTATGTGGGCGTTTGCCTGTTCCATTGCGTATGCCGAAAAATCTATCAGCACAATCTTTCCTGTAAGCGATGACAGTCTGACAATCTGCTCTTTGCTGTTGGGCAATTCAATGTCAATTATGTTGGCAACGTCAGCTGTTTGCAGAATTCTGTCAACGTCCAGCTGATAGCCACGCTGCATCTTTATTGCCTGAAGCACGAACGCTTTCAGCTCTTTCGAACGTTCATATTCTGGGTAGTAGAGGTTGTAAGCTGTGGCCACGGCACTCCACATCTGAAGACCCCGCTTGGTGTATGGGTTGATGTAGTTGTTCCCCTTGAATGTCTGGTTTATCGCATAGTACGCAGCAGCGGAGGCTGTGTTTTTCAGGATGATCTCTTCTCCTATTGCCTGATGCTTTGCCACTGCACTCTCCACGCCGCTTATGTCGCGCTTGAAGGCCAGCTGTTGCAGGTCATTGCTTGATTTGCGCAGGCGTTGTATGTCGGCAGACTGCTCAGAGCCTTCAATCTGTGCATCGAAGAAACTGCTGTCCGGCACAATGATTGAGATTTCTTCCGTGGCAGAATCAATGCCAAGCACGATATTGCCAAACTGTGTGCGGATTCTGTAAAGTTCTGGATATTCAGGTGTTGCCACCTTGAAACTGAATTTACCCTTGCGGCTTATCTCTGTTGAATCTACAATCTCGGAATGGTCAACGGACACCTTTTCGAGGTATGCCATGCCTTTCCCCTCAATGCCGGTTTTGACATCAATCTTGATCTTCTTTGCACATCCCGCCATTAAAACGATAATGGCGCATAAAGCAATCAGTCTTATTATTTTCATAAAGTTTTTTATTTGTTTACTCAAGTTTCGCATGTATTAGCCCTGAAGGGGCGGCACATACCAGCACAGGGCGTGAGCCCTGTGTATGAGGTTGTTATCCCGTTTAAGTCCTGTAAGGACGACACATTTATTTTCACCGTATGTGTTATTTAATTCTGTCGTACCTACGGCACTCTATTAACACATTGACCATTTTTACACAGGGCTCACGCCCTGTGCTATACTATTTCGCTCTTACAGAGCTTATTGTAACTTGCGAAACTTGAGTTTGTTTATAAACTAAGCCAACGGCAAATCATCAAAATCAGTACAAATTGAGCGCAATTGAGTTTACTCAAAATTGCCGAGGTGCAGCCTGATTTATCTAATTCTCAATTCTCAATTCTCAATTCTCAATTGTCAATTAGTTTAGAGGTTACTGTTATAATATCGTGGATTACCTGTCACTTCTTCTCCCACGAAATCAGGCTTCTCAAAGGCATCATTTATATGCTCAAGTTCGATTTCGGCCACAACCAGTCCCTCGTGCGAGCCATGAAACTCATCCACCTCCCACAGGTGCCCCGCATACTCATATAAATAACGTATCTTGTCAATTATTGGTTTTCGGCACATAGTCTCTAACATCTCGTTGGCTTCGTCAACTGGAATCTCGTATTCATACTCGTTTCTGGCGAAGCCTACGGTGGAATTCTTCAGTGTCAGATAGCCGTGCTCACCCTTTACGCGTACCCTTACGACCCTGTTGTCAGTGCTGCACACATAGCCCTGACGGATTCTCACATTTTTTGCATTTTGGTATTTGTTATTGATAACCAAAAACTTACGTTCTATTTCTATCATGTTTCAGAAGCTTCTTAAAACTGACTACAAAGTTACAACAAAAAAATAAAATAATCGTTTTGTGGATTGAAAAAAAAGTAGTAATTTTGCAGTCGCAAAATTACGTAAGGCAATTTGGCTATAAAATGATAATTAAAACATTGAAAATAAATGGCTAACAAAAATCAAAACCCAGTAGAAGAGACATTGAAAGCCGACGAGGCTCTCTCAAAAACAGCCCTTTTCTTCGAAGAACATGCAAAAGTAATCATTGGTTGCTTTGTTGCAGTGGTTGTCATTGCAGCAGGTATCGTGCTTTTCAAGAATCAGTACGTTGCCAGCAAGAATGAAGAGGCATCTACAAAACTTGCGCAGTGTGTTTATTATTTCGAGCAGGATTCGTTTGCGCTTGCGCTTAATGGCGATGGCATGAACGAAGGATTTGCTGATATCGCTGACGGCTATCGCTTCACAGACGCACGCAACCTCGCTTGTTTCTATTCTGCAGTATGCTGCTATAATCTTGGTCAGTACGAAGACGCTATCGACTATATCAAGCGTTTCAGCACCAAGTCTGTAAATTACAAGCCAGCAGCAATCACTCTCGAAGGAGATTGCCATGTTGCCCTCGGCGACATTGATGCTGCCATCAAATGCTTCGAGAAGGCAGGTGCTATTGATAATGTCCTGACTGCTCCACGTGCCCTGTCAAAGGCAGGTATCTGCTATGAGGAGCAGAAGAACTATGCTAAGGCAATCAAGTGCTACGAGACAATCAAGGATAAATATTTCGACTCTCCTCTCGCCCAGGAGATGGAAAAACGTATTGAACGTTGCAATATCCTGAATAAATAATGTCAACATCAAACTTCAATCTTGCCCAGTTTCAGCAGACCAACATGCCTTCGCGCGAGGAGTTGGTGGGCAGACGCTTTGCCGTTGTCTATGCAGAATGGAATTCCGACATCACTTTTGCATTGGCCGAGGGGGCAAGAAAAGGTTTTGCCGATAACGGTGTTTGCATGGAAAACGTGGAGTTTTACGCCGTTCCAGGCACCTTCGAGCTCACTTTTGCTGCCGCAAAACTGCAAAAAACGGGCAGATTTGATGCAATTATCGTCATCGGATGCGTAATTAAAGGCGATACACCGCATTTTGATTACATCTGCGAAGGGGTCACGGAAGGCATTACAGCACTCAATAAAAATGCTGTTTGTCCAGTGATATTCAGCGTATTGACTACACTCAACAAGCAGCAGGCATTAGACCGTTGCGGGGGCTGTATGGGCAACAAAGGAGAGGAGGGTGCAATTTCTGCATTAAAAATGGTCAAAACATTTGGCCACCTCAAATAAAAGTTGTACCTTTGCAGCCGCAAAAAAGAAAGAATGGGGGCAGTTACCAGAGTGGCCAAATGGGGCTGACTGTAACTCAGCTGGCTTTCGCCTTCGGTGGTTCGAATCCATCACTGCCCACTACTAAAAATGGAGATTTTCTCCGCCTGCGGAAATAGCTCAGTCGATAGAGCACTAGCCTTCCAAGCTGGGGGTCGCGGGTTTGAGTCCCGTTTTCCGCTCTATGGCAGTTGGCTTCAGCCAACTGCCTTTTTTTAATTATAGAATATATAGGAATCCTAGGAATTCTAGGAATCATAGGGAATCTAGGTATCCTAGATGTCCTAGACATCCTAGATTCCCTATGTGTCAATCTAAAAATAAACAATATCTATGCAAAAACAATGTCCACGCTGCAGCAAAACGTTCAATTGCCTGCATGACGAAGACCCATTGCACTGCCAATGCACCAAGGTTAAACTCACCATGGCTGCATCATTATATATAAGGCATAACTTCAATGATTGCCTGTGCGGAACGTGCCTGCGCGACATAAACGACAACCATCATCCGTATGCTCTCTATGTCCATGGCTTTGGCAGTGGCGCAAAATCCAATTCCTCACGCATGGTAGGCGATAGGGTTACAGGCTATGAGTGGCTGCACCCCGAAATGCCCCTCGACCCAGAGGAGGCACTGCGTATATTGAATGAACACGTGGCAGTCTTCTCGCCAGAGATGATTATCGGCACTTCCATGGGTGGATTGCTGATTTCTCGCGTTTCTGCCCCAGATGCCGTCAAGGTAGTTGTCAATCCTGCCCTTGAGATGGATCGTGCCCTCCGTCGCATAGGATATGGCAAATATGACTTCTTCTGCGAACGTGAGGATGGCGTGCAGCAGTATGTCATCGACGAACCCTTGGTGCAACGTTATGCCGCTTTCCAGAAGGGCCATGAAATCCTGCCAGGCAAGCAGAATTTCGTGCTTATGTCGGCAGACGATGAGTTGCTCGGACACGAGATGACAAAGAAAAATGCTGCTCTGCTGGCCGAATATGGCTTTGATGTTACCTTTTCAGACCGTTTCGGACACAGATTGAACGAACAATCAGCCAAGAAAATAGCAGAAGTGCTTTTGCAAAAAGCCTGATATTGAGCAAGTAAATACCATATAAAATTATTTTCAAAAAAACTTGCAAAAACCTTTGGTCACGTCATGAAAATGTCGTACCTTTGCAGTCGCAAAAGAGAGGGGTGAGTCCCTTGATGATGCAGACACAATATGGTGCGGTAGTTCAGCCTGGTTAGAATACATGCCTGTCACGCATGGGGTCGCGAGTTCGAGCCTCGTCCGCACCGCAAAAGGAGAGAAGTTCGATGAATTTTTCTCCTTTTCTTTTGCTGCCGTGAAGGCAGTGCCCTGTATGTTTTGTGTACAAATTTTTATGGATAAATATGAGAAGACTTTTACTTGCTTTTGCGTGCCTTACCATGTACCTGTTTGCATTTGGATATGATTTCGAGTGTGATGGAATTTATTACAAAATTGTTGATAATGTCAGTCTCAAGGTGCAGGTGACATATCTTAATCAGTCTGAAAACGGAAGCTATTCTGGAAACATAGTCATTCCTTCCTCAGTAGTGTCGTCTGACAAGACTTACACTGTGACCTCTATCGGAGACAATGCTTTCAGCAAATGTGGTGGTTTGCTGTCGGTGACTATTCCGAATAGCGTGCAATCTATCTGTAGAGGTGCTTTTAACAAATGTGCCGGATTGATGTCTGTAAGCATACCTGCCAGTGTGATTTCCATAGGAAATTATGCCTTTGAAGAATGTACGGGTCTTACATCAGTGGAAATACCGGACGGAGTGATTTCCATTGGCGAAGGCATTTTTTCAGGTTGCAATGGCTTGGAGACAATAACCGTAGATGCAGGAAACACTCAGTATGATTCCAGAAATAATTGCAATGCTATCATTGAGACAGAAAGCAACACGTTAATTCAGGGATGTAAAAGTACGGTCATTCCGAATAGTGTGACATCTATCGGAAGTATGGCTTTCAATATGTTCAAAGATTTGAAGTCAATTGCAATTCCGAATAGTGTCACGTCAATCGGACGGTATGCTTTTGCATATTCCGGATTGGAGTCTGTGACAATACCGGATAATGTGGCTTCAGTTGCAAACAGCACCTTTAAAGGGTGTGCGGACCTGACGTCAGTGACAATGCCAGGCGGCTTGACAAACATTGAAAGTGATGCTTTTTTTGGTTGCAAAGGGTTGTCATCTGTGACAATCCCTGGTTCTGTCATTTCCATAGGGAATTATGCCTTTTTCGATTGTTCCGGCATGGGTTCTATTTTCTCCTATGCTGCAGCCCCGCCAATAGTGTTTAAGAATACATTCTCGAATTACGAGGTTGTACTGTATGTCCATACGGATAGCAAAAGTGCGTATGAATCAGCAGAATATTGGAAAAATTTCTATGTCCGGCCATTACCTGACGGGACTCGGTTGGAATATAGCCTGGCAGAGAGAAAAATTAACTATTTCAGTGGCAGAATATACAATGAAAATGGAGTGGATATTAAACTGTTCGATGCTTCAGGAAGATTGATTTCTTCGGGAAACGGTGATATTGAAATGTCAGATTGTCCGAGAGGTATTTACATTGTGACCGATGGTAATGGAGGATTTATGAAGATTATCCACTCAAGTGCCGCAAATAGATGAAAGTGTTGAAAAACAAACAGTTCTTTGTAGAATTCATTAAGGACTTCACTTGCTGAGTACTGAAAACCTTAGACCTCTAATGGTGAGAGCTTCAAGGAGAAAAGATTTTGTCGCTTAAAGATTTTCAACATAAAATTTCCATCTGAGATCTCAACGTGATTCCAATATGGTCCCAGCATGGTTTCTGTGTGCCTCCACCGCTCGGTGGACAACCGGTGGAATATCGCACCAATATTGCTTGAGATAAATGAAACAGCGAGTCAAGATTGACTCGCTGTTTCATTTATACTACCGATTGCATCGGAAATCACAAGGCCATGCAAAATGCAATAAATCATTTTATGGCCTTTATGCTGAAAACGTATCTATCTTGTTCTGTTCCCTCTTTATCCGAGACTAACAGCACCTTGATGGCACCTAATGCTCCGCTTGAATTTCCAATCAATATGACATCATCGTCATGAATATGGCGAATGCAATTTGTTGGAGAACAGTTTTTGTATGCCTCGGTTATACTCTGCATCGTTGCCTGGGCATAATTGAATCCTTCGAAACGGGCAAAGAGAAGCGTCGAGGAACTCCATGAACACGACAAAGTAATTGTATCTTCAGACAAGTCGTCATAAAAGGACAAACCTTCCTGAGCCGTGGTGTCACGATAGAACGGCTCCATATTATCCCAGCTAAAAGCAGATGCCCCCAATGACGCTGCAGAATACAATGTCTTGGAATCGTATGTCGCAATCTCTGTCTCAGAAGGGTTGACGCGCATAATCATTGTGAATTTGCAAGTTGCACCATTCTGATCCCAAACAGTTGTGCGTACCTCAACCTTTGTGAGTTCGGAAAAGCATGGAGTCGTGTATGGCACATCCATATCCAATTTCTTGACAGGAGATGTCAGAAATGTATCTATGACTGTCACATTCTGTCCATCCGGTGTATATGTCTGAATAACAGCCCTTGTGACCACCGAAGACTGAGATTCCGCAAAGACATTCAGGCGAATCAATGAATTGCCATCGACAGATTCTGTTTTCCAATCAAATTCCAACGCCTTGACATAAAGAAACAACTCAGACGATTTGGAACAAGAAATTAGCATCAAAAATAAAACTGAAAAAAAACAAGATGATTTTTTCATCAGTAAATCACTGTTTCAGTTTAAAAACCTTGACGGTCATTTCCTCACGGACATAGCGTCCACCATTCATGATCTTCTTTTCAGCCTTATAAGATGCAGGAACGATGAAGTCGGCACCAGGATATTGGGTTGTAACCTGATACAATGCCTTATGCAGATATTTTGAAACACGGAACTTTGAATCCATGTTTATTTTAGTATATGTCGTGTTGCGAGGATCGTATGGTTCATCATTGATGGTACGAAGTTTGACAAAAATGCCAAGATATCTGGTGTATTCCGCACTAACGGTTACATCTCCGAGATACTGGTAGTCTTGCATGGTCAATTCCAAGCGCACTACATTCGGACGGAACGCTGCAGCCTCGTTACTGACCTTCCGCTGACTTACGCAGGAGACGGATATCAGGACAATAACGACAACGGTCAATATGTTTAATAACCTTTTCATCGCTGTATCAATTTAGTTATCTATGGAAATAATATGAGAATGTGATTGCTGCATCGGCACCCCAATGTGCCCTGGCGGCTGATGCATCGGTAATTGCCAATCCATTCAGATATTGTGTTGTAGTGCCTTCACTACTGATTGTCGTGATATTGTGTCCGCCAGTACGCACATAACCTGAATATCCGGCCTCAATGCCGATGGCAAAAGGCAAATCTGCAACGAAAACCTGCAAACCCATAAAAACGCCACCTCCAATCACAAAGGTGCTCATCTTCTGAGTCTCTGAATAGTTGAGAACAGAAGTGTTGGCTTTGCTTAAGTCAAAGCCGATAGGAATCTGCGCACCGAGATAAACATCAAGAATGTTTTTTGTGTTGAAATGGTAGGCAACACCTGGCAGGAAACGTGTGAAATTGTTGTTGTACGAATTGTGGGCAAAATTATCGTCGTATGAAATTTTCTTGTTTTCTGTCTCACACGAGAACTCGAAACCTATACGTCCTTCCCAATTATCTGTGAAATAATATTTGAAATTGATAGCTGGAAGTGCCCAATAAACATTGGTTTTGGTGTTGTTCTGAACCATATCGATTATCTGAGTTACAGAAGCACCAAGATAAAGTCCACAATTTCCTTCAACCGGACGGTTGCCTGTGCGTGGAATAGTTGAGAAATTTGGCTCTCCTTCTGAAATTTGAGCAAATACGCCAGCAACCATTGTAAACATTGCCAGCAATGACATAGCAAATCTTTTCATAAATCAATTGTTTTTTTTGCTTACTCTTTATAGGATTTTCAGCATGTCTCCCTTATAAATGTCAGGAAATTATTACTTAATTGTTCTTCAAAGAAATATTCCACTCTGAAGGAATGTATGTTACACCTCTTCTGAATGTATCCAAATCCTCTGTGCATCTGAAAGTGCCATTCTCTGCCACTCCTTCAAGCCAATGGTTTGTTGAGGAGGAGTTCCATGAAGTGAAATTCACATCAACGCTGTTCAGTGACTCACATCCATAGAACATCATAGAATAACAAGAATTTACAAGTTCAGCAGCTGGCAAAGTAGGGGCTTTTCTCAACGAAGTACAATTATAGAACATGCCATAATAGCATGATGAAACCAATTCTTCAGCAGGTAAAGTAGGAACGGTAGTCAACGAAGAACAATTACAGAACATTGCATAATAACATGATGGAGCCAATTCTTTAGCAGGCAATTCAGGTGCTGTCTTCAAAGAAATACATGAATCAAACATCAGGTAGTAACATTTATCAACAAGTTCTGATGCTGGAAGTTTAGATAAAGTGGACAGAGATGTGCACTTTGCGAACATCTGTGCGTAGCATCCTTCGGCCAATTTAGTGGCAGGCAATTCGGGCGCATTTGTCAATGACTCGCACTCAAAGAACATACCCATGCAACATTCTCTTGATAGTGTCGTAGCGAGAATTTCAGGTGATTTGGTCAATGATTCACAGCCTGCAAACATCCCTTCGTAACAATTTTCAGCCAAAATTTTCGCTGGCAATTTTGGGGCAGCTTCCAATGCTGTACATTTTTCAAACATGTATTGATAGCAACCTGTTGCCAATCTTTCCGCAGGCAATTTTGGAGCAGACTTCAATGAAGTACACTCTGCGAATAATCCTTGATAGCAATAATCGGACAGTGATACCGCTGGCAAATACAAATCGGAAGCATCCGTAAGCTCTGCCATATCATAGAAAAGATATTGAAATGCTCCACCGTTGCTGTTGTTGCTCAGTGTTGTCTTTTCTCCCTTTTCGTCAAGCAGGAACATTATATTTCCGCCTACTTTAACCTTTCTTGTGGCAAAAAAATGACAGTTAATCACATTGTTATTTCCTTTTGCCCTCACAAACACCTTGTCGCCAATCTGCGCAAGTTTGATAGATGTCTCTCCGACTGTACCAACCCTCGAAAGTGGACAAGAAATAAAAATTATTAGTTATAAGATTTTTAAGAGTGGACATTTCATCAATTTTGGATGAGCTCAGATTTCCAAAGATGGACAAAATCCACAATGTTTCGTCAAAAAAGTTTCCAA
>JAZRYS010000112.1:0-5390 GCA_045600865.1 Candidatus Aphodosoma sp. | reverse complement strand
ACAATGGGATGAACATAGAACACAAGAAAACCTTTATAAGGTCTTTCCTTAAAATGAGTCTTCCTCCTGAATTGGAAGGCTAGCCTTCCAATTCAGGAGGAAGACTCATCACCACAAATGTCCATTACTCACAATCTGGTGGAATTTTATCACCACAAATGTCTATTAGTCCGGAAATAAAGAAAAGTTAACATTATAACGAATTGAATATTAAGGCGTTCGATAGTATGGGTGGGGGGGTGAATTTGTGCGATAAAACTAAAGGAAATTGAAAAAAATGTCGTACCTTTGCAACCGAAATCCAATATGAGACTGGCGGAGGTCTTGCATCGTGCGAATCAGATAATTGGTTCTGCTGGTTTGCATGATTAAATCTCAAAAAAGAACCTGCCTAAATTAATATGAAGAAATTACTAATATCGACATTAGTATTGCTCCTGTTCGCGATACAGGGCTATGCGAATGACAGCACCTATTTGAATTTCACTGCTGTGGGTGGTCCGGCAACTGTGAGCCTTTGCAACACATCGTTTCAATCAGATATCAGCCTGGAATACTCAACCGACAGTTGTGCGACATGGAATGCATACACACTGTGTTCGGTGATCAGCCTGGCGGAAGATTCCACTGTGTTTTTCAAAGCGACAACGACCAACGACAGGTTTTCGACGAGCACAGGCAGCTTTCATACTTTTTCGATGACGGGAAAGGTTTCGGCAGATGGAAATATAATGTCGCTACTGGATTCGAGTATGCAAGTGGACAGTGTTTTAAACCAAGCTTTCTATAATCTTTTCAACAACTGCAATTCGCTCATAAAAGCGCCGGCCTTGCCTGCGAATAAATTGGGCTATCGCTGCTATAATCAGATGTTTTGCGCATGCAAGTCGTTGAAAGAGGCACCAGCTCTGCCTGCAACGACTTTGTCGTGGGGTTGCTATGAGGGAATGTTCGCCCAGTGTACGAGCTTGATAAGAATACCAAATCTGCCAGCCACCAATGTTGCCAATAGGTGCTATAAAGAAATGTTCAGAGGGTGTACAGCCTTGCATGTAGATACGGCACCGCCAGGGGTTGAATGGCAGTTGCAGGTGGCGGTTGCTTCAAATTCTCCATGGGATAACATGTTCGGTGGTACGGGTGGCACATTCAAGGGAACACCCGTAAACGGAAAAACATATTATGTGTCGTCAGACAATTATGATGTATCCGTCATACTGAACGACACGTCAATGGGTTATATAGCAGGAGCGGGAAGACATTTTTTAGGCGATACCGTCACATTGACAGCAGTAGCCAATCCGGGATATGTTTTCAGTCATTGGGGAAACGGCGACACGATACACACCATATCATTTGTCATGACATCAGACACGTTGATGACCGCAGAGTTCAGCCGTGACTCTACCATGTGTTTTGTCACAGTCAATACAAGCGACCCATTAAAAGGTACCACGACCAGCAGCGGTGGGGTGTACCGCTTGATGGATTCTTTGACGGTCACGGCAATACCGAATATCAGCTATCTGTTCGACCGATGGAGTACAGGCGACACCATGCCGACAATCACAATACAGATAGACAGAGACACCGTGCTTACTGCATATTTTGTGTCAGACCTGAAGTTCCAGAGGGCAAATTACCTTAACTTCACTGCAGTTGGTAACTCAGCAACCGTGAAACTGAAAAACAGGTTCACCTATAATCCAGTAGCCGTGCAAATATCCACGGATGATTGCGTTACTTGGCATGACTATACGGTAGGCAACCTCATACAGTTGATGAATGCGGGAGATAAAGTCTATTTCAAGGCAAAAACAAAAAACGCGACATTCTGTCAAGACTACGATGTGACCACATACCAATTCGAGACTACGACAAGCGGCAACGGTACCATCTCAGTCGGAGGGGATGTTATGTCATTGATGGATGCGACTATGCAATTGGATACCCTTCCGAAGTATGCGTTTGCGTACCTTTTTATGGGTTGCAACATAACCAATACGCCAAGAATGTCAGCAAAGCGTCTGAGTAAGTATAGCTATTACTGTATGTTCAAGAATTGCACCAACCTGACCACGATAGCGGACATGCCAATCACCAGCGTTGGCGAAAAAAGCTGTTACGGTATGTTTGAAGGCTGCACCTCTTTGCATGTTGACACAGCACCGACAGGATATCCGTGGCAGGTAAGTCCAGACACGACAGGCATAGTGCAATGGAACAATAATATGTTTGCGAATACGGCTGGCTCGTTCACCGGAAACCCTGCCAAAGGGACAACATATTACATCTCGTCTTATCAATGCAGATTGATGTCATCCACCAGTGACCCGACCATGGGAATAGTGTCGGCCATAGATGGTTGGTACAACTATATGGACACTGTGACATTAACGGCAACGCCAAATCCGGGCTATCAGTTAGATGGATGGAGCAACGGTGACACTTCAATGGTTATATCGTTTCCTATAGTAAGAGACACCGTACTGAGGGCAAACTTCAGCCGCAATCCGTCAATGCATTTCGTCACATTGGAGGGAGACAAACGATGGGGTTACGGTGTAGGTGCCGGTGCATATACCCATTTGGATTCCGTAGCAATAACAGCAGTCCCTTATCCAGGGTTCATATTTACCAACTGGAGTACAGGCGACACCTCGGTTATTACCACCATACAGGTGGTAAGCGACACAACTGTCACCGCATATTTCAAAATGGATACAGCATACATGAGGCGGCACACACTCAACTTCACGGCAGTCGGAGGACCGGCAGCAATGAATATGATAGCGGGATATGGCAGCTATGCTACCCATTATATGTATTCGACAGACAATTACGTAACATGGGACACACTAAACTTATACGATGTCATAACCCTGAATGAAGGTGAGAAAGTATATCTGAGAGCAGCAGACAGAAACTCAAGACTCGGAAACGGATGGGATAATGAAAGAATTGTCATGTCCGGCAAAATATATGCCGACGGCAATGTCATGTCCCTGATAGACTATAGGTTGAATGTAAACTCGGTAGGCGAAGGTGGACTGGCGATGCTGTTCTATAATTGCAAATCGTTGATTCACGCTCCGGAACTGCCTGCGAAATCGTTGTCAAAATATTGTTACAGAGAAATGTTCTATGGCTGCACATCACTGACAGCAATGCCTGAACTGCCGGCAACCAGCGTATCAGACTGTAGTTACGAGGAGATGTTCGCAAAATGCACCTCACTGGTTATAGATTCTACAGCCTCGCCATCGACAGTCGCATGGCAGATACCAGCTCAGGCAACAGTCAGGGGGAATTGGAACAAAAATATGTTCTCACAAACGGGAGGAACATTTACAGGTAATCCTCAAGTAGGTGTGACGTACTATGTCTTGCCAACGACATTGAAAATCACAGCCAATGTCAACGACTCAACCATGGGATATGTCGAAGGTGGCGGAATGTATGTATTGGGGGACACTGTGACACTGACAGCCGTTCCCAAGCCGGGGTACGACTTCGTTGTATGGAATGACGGAGATACCGCAAGGGTAAAAACCTTTATTGCAGACTCATACATCACCTACACAGCCAATTTCAGACGAGATACGACGATGTTCCTTGTCAGATTGACGGTCAATAACCCTACAATGGGCTATGCCACCTGCAATGGTGCATACCACTATATGGATACAGCCACAATCACCGCAGTGCCATACGCAGGCGTGCTGTTCGACAGATGGAGCAACGGCGACACGTCGAGCATGGCTTCTGTCGTCATTGACCGTGACACCATGTTCATTGCATACTTCAAGGCAGACACTGCATTCCAAAATCTCAGGACACTGCATTTCACTGCGGTTAATTCCCCTGCCACGATACAGCTGACAAAGGTAGGTATGCCTGATTCTGTCGTTTTGGAGTGTTCGAACGATGCGTGTGCCACTTGGAATAATTATCCGACAGGCAGTGTCATGACATTGTCAAGCGGTGAAACGGTTTATCTCAGGGCAACAACGGCAAATGCCACATTCAGCAAAAGCGCAAACGACTATTACAATTTCGTAATGACGGGCAACGTATCAGCCGATGGCAGCATTATGGCGTTGCTTGATGCGCTGTCGGACACTGTCCCTGAATATGCGTTCTGCTATCTATTCGACGGTTGCACGTCGCTTGTTAAGGCACCGGAACTGCCGGCAATGAATCTGTCAGCGCATTGCTACGAAGGAATGTTCAGTGGTTGTACCTCACTTGCTTACGTACCATACCTGCCTGCTACGGGCTTGGCACCATATTGCTATCAGGACATGTTCGGCAACTGTTCGAATCTGAGAATCAATAATGGAATAAACAACATTCGCCAGATGGCTATCCTTTCAGGCAAGCCATGGTCAATTCCTGCTGATGCAAATCCGGCAATGGACTGGAACAAGAATATGCTGGCAAACACTGGCGGCTCTTTTACAGGCGATCCGGAGATGGGAGTAATTTATAACCTTGATTATATGCGCAAAGTTTCTGCCCTGATTGACGATTCTTGCATGGGAACTGTGGCAGGTTGCGGATATAATATCTGTCTTGACACTGTAGTCCTCACTGCAAAACCGAATGTCGGCTATTTATTTACCAATTGGGGCAATGGCGACACGTCACGGACAATAATGTTTGTCGTGACGACAGATACGTTACTGACAGTCTATTTCGAGGTTGACCCGACGTATTCTTCTGTTGTGACAGCGGAAGAGGATATGGATTTCACACTTATACCTAACCCTGTACATGCTGGCGAGTGTGCATATATCAGCAACAGCAATGGCAGGGTAGTGGTCGAAATCTTTGCCATGAACGGCACTTGTGTCAGAAGATTCGAAAGCTCTGAGACAAGCATTGCAATTGACGAAATAAGCGAGCCCGGCGCGTATCTGATTTGCCTGACGACAATTGACGGGAAACGTTCCGTACTGAAACTTATAGTTGATTGACGATTGCGAAACCTGAATTGATTATAATAAGAGACCCCCCCTACCGTGATGCAGTGGGGTCTCTTTTGTCATATATAAGACGAACATAATCGCCATATTCCATTAACCCACATTGCAGGGGGCAAGTTACGTAACTCCATCATCATTAGGAGGTTCTTTTTTTGGGGTGTAATGGACATTTGCGGTGATAAAAGTGTCTATAACTAATTGAATTTATTATCTTTGCATCAAAAAAAATGAAGGATGCATAAGAAATGCTTTTTTTGTGGGTCAAAAGGCCTGGTTAAGGATGGTTTTACCAGAGGCCATCAGAGATTAAAATGTAAAGTTTGTGGCAAACGGTTTGTGTACAATAGACGTTCAAGTGACAGCGAGTTATACAAAGAATATTTGGATGGAAAACAAAATGTT
>JAZRYS010000111.1:0-27510 GCA_045600865.1 Candidatus Aphodosoma sp. | reverse complement strand
TGATTGTCAATGTTGCAGTTCCCACACCGTATGCCCAGAAGGTAATACCTGCCTCATAGTCATCTGATGCTGTTCCATCAGCCTTATACACCTTGATTACACTTGTGTCTGATGACGAAATCGTCACTCCACCATCGACATAAGAATAACTCTTCAGCAGTTCTACTATCTGACGGTTCTCTTGGGTATCGTTCTTTTTCAGAGCTTTGTTGTCAACCCACACAATCGTTGGCGTTTTTCTCAGACATGTACCCCTTACGTTCAAATGGAAATAATATTCATTATTATCATTGTCTTTGTACGTAAATGTTATCATGCCAGAGTTGACCCCATCGCTGCTTGGGAAATAGGTTGAATTGTAAGCAATCTCAATCTTTCCGTCACTTAAATCAACCGAGAATTCTGGGTTGTCGGAAACCGCAGTCATTGTACCTGTTTCCGGCAGGACAATCATGCCTGAAATGTCGTAGGTCGCAGGCGATTCGCCCACATACGCTGTACCGCAATCAATCAATGCATCATCAGAGAAATCCACCTTCACCAGCCTTGTCGGACTGTTGGTTGAAGCGTAGTGATTTTTCTCTTCAGGTATCGAGGCTGTTATTGTTGCCAAACCTGCCTTACGAAACTCGAGATAGCTGCCATTTACTTCAGCAACATCATTGCTTGAGGCATAAACAATTGTAACTTCACCATCTGCCCATTCCTCTTTTGCAGGCTGACCGCTTATGGTCTCGTCAACATCCCAGTCAGCCTGACCAATGGCACATGGAGTTCCCACTTTCTGGTCAGGATATCTTCCGCTCCAGTTTGTCACTGTCACTTTGGGTGTGACACGCAACGGATCGATGGTTATTGTGTTGCTGGTGCCAGCCTTATGAGTGGTGGTTGCATTAGTGGATGCGGTTATTGTCACTTGGTCTATTGACGGTATCTTGTATGTGTTGCCAACAGACGTACCGTTTGCGCTGTATGTTACGTCTGCATCAGTCTCCTTGGTGTTGCTGAGGGTTATGGTGCTGAATGCAAACGTCTCGCCAGTATAGCTTACCGTGAGTCCTGCATCCCTCTTTTCGGCAGTGGCCCTTACTATGAGCGTATAGGTCTGATCATTGTTGGTTATCTGGAGGGTGCATGTTTTTTCCTCAGTGTCACTGCCGCTGTTCACCGAGGTTGGGGCAAACGTTACTGTTATCTTGTTGTCGGAAATATGGTCGCTTGAAACGCTGAACTCTCCCGAACCAGAAGTCACAGCTACTGTATAGTCTCCGTCAGGCACAAAATGGTCGGCCATGTCGAAAGTCTGGCTATCTGATTCTCCTACAGTGACCGCATCTGTGAACTGCAATGCAAAGTTAGTTGCGAAGTCAATCTTCAGTCCGCTTATTGGCTCGTTGTCTGCTGCCGTGTGGTTTCCATCTTGGTAAATATGTGCCGTAATGGTGGCATATCCAGCCTTATCGCTCCTCAGCGTTCTGTTGTTTGTAACCGTTCCAAGATCTGTGCTATATACAATGTCAACCTGCTCGTTGGTCCATTCGCTTCTCGCTGGTTGGGCAGGTGTCTTTGTTGCACTCGCCCAGTCTGCTCCGTTCAGTATGAAGTCTGTTCCGACGTATGCTTCACCTGTTATCGTGCCGAAAACGATGGTAGGGGTGACACGCTGTGGATTGACGGTTATAGTGTTGCTGGTGCCAGCCTTATACACAGTTGTTGCCGGAGTTGTTGCAGTCACGTTGACAGGGGCGATAGATGGCAGTTTGAACGATGCCCCTGTAGTGGTGCCTCCATTATAATTATATGTGTATGTTACGCTTGCTGCATCTGTGGTCTGCGTACTCAGGCTTGGGGTTATCGTGCTGAAAACGTATGGGTCAGGATTGCCGATAGCGTCCAGTACCAGTACGGCATCTAATTTCTCGGCTGTTGCCTTCACCTTGAATGAATATTCTCGACCATCTGCATCTGTTATCTTGATGGTGGCTTCTTTTTCCTCAGTGTCACTGCCGCTGTTCACCGAGGTTGGGGCAAACCGTATTGTTATGGTGTTGCCGGAAACACCAGTGACACTGAATTCAGAACCAGAAGCCACAGTTGCCGTATAGTTTCCGCTTGGCACGAAATAGTCTGACATGTCCAGCGGGGTAGTCGAAGGCGTTCCTATAACGGCTGTTGAACAATTCAAGACAAAGTCATCTGCAAAATCCACCTTGAAACTCTTTTCTGATTCTGCACTGTTATACACCACGGTTTCTGCTGCCATTGCCTTGTAGGTGGTGACACCCGCTCTGAGACATTGTCCATCATCCGATATAATGTTGGTGTTGCCAGATTCGTATGTGATTGACGTTTCCGCCGTTGCTTCTGCCACATAGTCTCCCACCTTCAGATTGGTCTGAGGATTCCATGTTATGTTTTGGCTTGCCCGTTCTACATTCAACGTTATTTGAATCTGATTCGACGAAGCATTGTTTACGCCAGCCTCGACCTCCGCAATTATAGTGCAGGTTCCGGATTTCAGAAGCCTGAAATGATCACCATCAAGCGCGGCAATTGTTGGGTCGCTCGAACTGTATGTCACCGCAATGTCATGCCAAACATCGGTTTTGTTGGTAATCGTCACAAGCATCTCGGTGAAAGGGAGATCGGTCAATGCTGTTTTGGTGAGTGACGATATTTCGCAACTAAGAGTTGGCGTGACTTTTGTTGCATTAACCGTAAGGGTCTCGGTCTTAGCTTCATAAATGTCTGTTTGCGCAAGATGGGCAACAACCAGAGTAGGAACGCCCTCTACCGTGCCTCGTGTCGTGACAGTCACCGAACAAGGATTGTCCTCATCATCATCGATAGAAGCAGTAGGATTTCCTTCATAAGTTGATGCGATAGAGAATGTTATCTTACCATCAGATGCTCGGTTATATCCGTCTGACGAACCAGTAGAAGATGCCGAAACCTGGAATGGTGAGAACACCTCTGGGGTTGTTGTTTTTCCTGTTATGGTCAGGTTTGGAGTGACTAACGAGACTGTGATTGGTCCATATTCAATAGATTGTGCAGCATCATACGCAGCATTGCCTGCTTGTTTTGCCTGTATCTTGAATGTTCCCGCCTTGTTGATTTTCAAGTATTGTACATTATCCACCGTAACTATTTCAACCATATTAGGTACTGACAAATCGAACAATTCGTATTCAGCTATTAGCGTCGGGTCTATATCGTATGCACTTGACTTTGCTGCAAACGTAAGGTCAATATTACCATCTTTAACAGTTGTAAGTGCATTTAGGTTGGCAAAGAATTCTGATGGGTTTTGCCATGAAAGACTCTGCTGTTGCGCTGTACCATTTCCCGTCACAGTGATTGTATGGGTCTGTTCCGTGCTGCCTATTTTTGACGTAAATGTGATAGTCTCGGTATGCTGTCCTCTTGACTTTGGGTAAAACCAGACATTGAATTGTGCACGTCCATATTCGTAACAGCCAACGTTAATCAGGGTTTTGTCTATAATGAAATTCGAATTCTCTCCGCCAGACAACGTAACATCTATTGGGTCTGTCAGGTTGGAATAGTCTATATAAAAGGTTTGTGGATTGGCAGATCGATTGTTTGTTGTCACATTGCCAAAATCCATTGCGGTCTTATTCTCAGGAGTAAAGTATGTCTTTTGCGTGACGGATATATTCCTGAACCATCTGTTGTCGCCAATGCCAGAGAATGTCAATGATGTCACTCCATAATCCAAGCTGTATGTATGCGTCTCATTGTGGCCATTTGTATTAAGTTCTCTGTTTGTTGACCAACTGCCAATTATTTTATTATTGCTATCAGTTATTTTTAAGTCGCTAAACTTTGCCATCCAATCCCAATGTACCGTAACTGTCAAAACTCCACCCAATCCTGAAACAGGGATAGTTTGATTGCTCTTAACTTCACTTATAGTTTCTACTGAATACTGTGAACACTGTTCGCCTATGAACCTGATGTTGATGGTTCGCGAGGCAGAGGCTTCTATGTAGTCATCATTGCCTTGTGCGGTAGCGGTTATTGTCACTGTCCCTTTGTTGAGAACAGTTAGAACATTTCCACTGACTGAAGCAATAGAAGGGTCGCTCGAAACATATGAAACCGGTCTGCCTGTCGCTGTTGCTGGCTCATCTCGCTTACATGCAACAGCGGTCAGGTTATATGTTGCCGAACCACCACTTGGAATGGCAATATTGTTTATGTCCGTTTGTGTCCATGATACAATCTGCGCTATTTTGCTTGACACTTCAAATTGCTCTTGGAAATTACCTGCTTCGTATGTGGAAGTTTCGGAAATATGAGCCTGAATCATTGCTATACCTGGAGCTATGGCCTCAAGGCTTGTTCCCCATTCCACAGTGTTTCCATCGTCGTCTATTGCGACAATGGCAGCAGTATTCAATGATTTGAATGTCATTGAACCGTTACTGTTCGTCGTGGCTGGCTGAGCTACTGTTCCTCCAACATTCAGATAACGATATTCTGGAGCAATCCAATCGATAGTAGGTGTTCCTTTTGTACATTCTCCTGTCAATCTAAATGTTCCGACTGCTACACCATCTTTATAAACTGTCACGGTGGCAGTTTTTATGCCAGCAGATTTTGGTTTAAAGTGGAAAGTTATGGACGTTGGAACGCCATGAGCATCTGTAGGTTGGAAAGCTGCATTCGCACCGCATAATTGGTATGGCGTTGCCATCTCGTTCGTTTCATTTGAAATGTAAAAGGTTTTACTGCCTGCTGCATCATCTCCATCAACTTCTGAAATCTCAAAAGTAATATTGCCAGATGTTGAGGTGAGGAATGATGTGAACAAATCCGATGTATTTATAGTTATCGAGGATGATGCACCAGATTCCAACACCGAGACATCAGGTAATGTCTTGTCTTGGAATGTTTTTGCATCGCAATGGACAGGAACTTTTATGCTGATGTTGCAATACTTTGTTTTGCCTGTCGTGTTTTTTGTCACACTGACATTAATATTAGTATTGTTATTTTGAGTGATCAATTGCTTATCTGCAGTTCTATGAACTTCTGAACCATTATTTCCACAATTCCATTGAAACCACTCATATTCGCATTTGCCACTGGTTAAAGTTCCCAACTGAGTGCTACCATCTTTGAATGTGTACGTTTCTGTGTTTGTTGCTCTTTCATTCCATATCTCATAATGAATAGAACAAGTTGCATTTGGTATGTATATACTTGGGGAACTATATGAATTGTTTTGGATAGTAACATCTCCTGTTTTCAAAATATACCATGTGTTACTGCCATCTTGTGTCCAAGCCTGACCAAAAGCCACCTGAGGCAACAGCATCCCCATCATCACCACAAGCATCACCACTTTGGCGAAGAAATTCATCTTGTTTTTCATAGCATTCATTTTTGTCAGCATTGCCGTTGTGGCAATGGCAATATTTAGATTCAGTTTTTTCATAACCGAGTATATTTTATTCGAGTTTTGTATGTTCTAACCCCGAAGGGGTGACATAGATCAGCATAGTGGCGTAAGCCCTATGAATGAAACATGTTATCTCATTTAAGCCCTGTAAGTGGCGACATAATTACACCATCATATACGTCATTTAACCCAAATCGGTCATTAGCCCTGAAGGGGACTTGACATTATAGCTTATTGCGACGCCATAGGTCTCGGATGTATGTTGAAAATAAAGCCGCAGCACAGCATTGCTTAAGCAGCATTGTCGCAATGACACAGAGATACCCAAAAACCATTCACCAAAGTCCCATAAAAAATGGGACCATGATGGGAGGTGGACGGGACATAGATGGGTCATTGTGCTATGCCGTACTTTCAGCACTTGTGTTTTATCGGGATGCTATCTGTTTCCTTCTATGCCTCTGCCAATCCTCTGCCAATCCTCTGCTATTCTTCTGCTCATCCTCTGCTATAGGAGTGGAGGATCTCTGGAGGATCAGCGATGTATCACTGGTGTCATGCTGGTGTATCGATAGTATCGCGTAGGTATTTCAATAGTGTCCCGCAAATATATCAATTGCCTCCTTACTACTATTATGCACTTTTTTTCCGTTTTTTCGCAAAAACGACAAAAAAATATGATTTTATAAGTAGGAGGTCATCTGTCGGGTTGGATTGGTCAGGACATAAAAAAAGCGTGAAACCCCTACTTGTTTATTCTGTTTCACAAGGTTCTGGCAAACCCAATCAGTTAAAATAAACAGTGCAGTCCACGCCGTATGTATGCGCACACGTGAAAAAACGTATGCAAAATATACATACACCATAGACATCTACTGCCTTTGTCTTGAACTGATTAGTAAATCGCCAGATTTAATGAAACCAAAACAAAGCGCTAATAAACGCCTAATTATCAATATGTCTTGCAACCCACCCACTGTCCCAACCGGCGTGTTGCACATACAAACTTCGCTGGCACGGGATGTGCCTCAGTTTGCGCCTGCAAAGTTACGACATTTTTCTGAAACTGCAAGAAGTTTACGAAAAAATTCGTGACAAAAAAAATGGAGGCAGAATTTGCCTCCATTATCGTGTGATATGTGAATACCAGTTTTGCTATCTTTTCAGGCGACTTTCCTATCTCTTCGTTGCGGTGTTAGTCATTTCATACTCAAGCCTGTAGCCTTGCAGTGATGTAATCATGACGGTCCTGAAAACAAGCGGTGAACCGTATTCCATGTCGTAATAGAAGATTTCGATTGGTGCCGAGCCACCGTTGTAGTAGCTCTTCTCGAGGCGGAGAATGCCATCCTTGTCAATTGTGCCTTTGGTATCGTAGAGGGTGACATACGTCTCGTTCATGTTTACCTCGCCCTTGACACTGACTGTTGTCTCGTCGATGGCGGTGATGGTCAGGATGCCATCCATGAAGCCAGGCTCTTCACTCAGCTCCCCGTCGATATAGACCTCATAGTCGATGGCAAGTTCGTAAGTGCCGGTAAACTGGTTTGTAATGACTTTTCTATCATCTTCCTTCTTTTTGCAGCCGGAGCATACAATAAGCAGGGCAATCAAAGCCACAACGATTGTTCTGGTTTTCATAACTGTTTACTCAAGTTTCGCAAGTTATAACCCCGAAGGGGTGAAATAAATTAGCACAGGGCGTAAGCCCTGTGTATGAGGTTGTTATCTCGGTTAAGTCCTGTAAGGACGACACATTTATTTTCACCATATATGCATTTAATTCTGTCGTACCTACGGCACTCTATTAACGTATTGTCCATTTTTACACAGGGTTCACACCCTGTGCTATACTATGTCGCTCTTACAGAGCTTTTTGGCAACTAGCGAAACTTGAAACTGTTTATTTTTAATTATTCTGCAGCTGTTTCCTTGATTATCTCGGCAACTGTCGGATGAGGGAATACCACACGGTGAAGTTGCTCGGCGGTCATGCCAGCCTCGATGGCCACACATGCTGCTGCGATGAACTCGGAGCAAGGATTGCCGATAGCGTGAACGCCAACCACCTTGTCGTTTGCATCTGTCAGGATCTTGCACATTCCGTTGCCGCCTTCGTTCTCTGCCACAAAACGGCCTGAGAATGCCATAGGAAGCTTGCGCACCTTATATTCAACGCCTGCTGCCTGAAGTGCTGCCTCTGTTGTGCCACAGCCAGCAACCTCTGGATTGGTATAAATGACGCCTGGGATAGCGTTGTAGCACATCTCGTCTTCGATGCCAAGCATGTCGTTGACAGCCACCTGTGCCTCGCGTTCTGCAGTGTGGGCAAGGAGCGAAGTTGCGTTGATATCGCCTGCTGCCCAGATATTTGGAGCAGAAGTGCGCATGTGTGAATCTGTCTTGATACCATTGCGGTTTGGCTCAAGCCCGAGGTCGCGTACTCCATCAAGCGATGGCTTGCGGCCTACACAGAGCAATATGTTTGTTGCCTCTGCCTTGTGTTCGCCCTCAGCATCAGAATATGTGACACATCCTGTTGCGACATGAAGAACCTTAGACGAGAGGTGGAACTCAACGCCTTTCTTTGTAAGGTCATCGCGAAGCATTGCAGAAATCTCAGGGTCGATGCCTGGCAATATCTCAGGAGCCATCTCGACAACTGTAACCTTTGTTCCGAAAGTGTTGAAGAGTCCGGCAAACTCAATGCCGATTACTCCGCCACCTATAACGACAAGCGACTCTGGAACCTCTTTTGTTTCCAATGCTTCGGTAGAAGTCCAGTATTCCGCTGTGTCAACGCCTGGAATTGGAGGAATAGCCACTACAGAACCTGTGCAGATGAGCAATTTCTCTGCCTCATACTGTTCTTCGCCACATGCTATGCGGACTACCTTGCCGTCATTGCTGACAACGTTGGCTTCGCCTGTGACGACAGTGACATTGTTGTTTGTCATCTTGCTCTTGATGCCTGCAACAAGCTTGCGGATAATCTTGTTCTTGCGGGCAACAATCTTGTCGTATTCGAAAGTGACATTCTCTGCCTTGATGCCATATTTAGCTCCCTCCTCGGCATGTTTATACATCTTTGAAGAGTAGAGCAGTGTCTTGGTTGGGATGCAACCTACGTTGAGACATGTTCCGCCAAGGGCTTTTTTCTCGAAGAGCACTACGCTCATGCCGCCTTTTGCGGCTTGTGCGGCAGCATTGTATCCTGCAGGACCGCCACCGATAATTGCTAAATTGTACATATTATCTATATCTAATTCTTTGTCCTATCTGTAATATTGATGTTTCTCTGATGCGGTTCAACTGACAGAGCCTCTTCACTGTGGTGTGATAGCGACGTGCTATGTGCGACAGTGTCTCGCCTGGCCTTACCTTATGATATGCTGCCGACTGAACCTCAGCCAGTTCCTTGCCATGGGCGTATGTGCCTTTTTTCGATATGATATAGAATCCTTCTGGGTCTGAAAGACATTTCATATTCTCGAAATCAACAAGGTTTGTCGGGTTGAACGAGTTGCCTAAAAATCGGAATTCCAAATGAAGGTGAGGACCTGTTGAATGACCTGTGCTGCCACCTAAACCTATTGGCTGACCCGCCACGACATCCTGGTCGATATGCACCAGCACACGCGACATGTGGGCCATGACAGTCTCCAGTCCGTTGTTATGGCGTATCACCACATAGTGGCCATAGCCTTTGCGCTCGTAATCCACTACGCGTACACGGCCTGAGAAAACAGCTCTCAACGTATCTCCAACGTCAAGACCGATATCAATGCCATGGTGATAGCGGTATCTGCGCCAACCATAATTAGAGGTGATGCGGTTGCTGTTGGTTGGATAGACAAAATCGCGACAGTCGATATATACAGAGTCTGGCATCGAGTCAACCTTGACGCCATAAGGATTAACCCTGAGTGGTGTCCATGAATAGTGGTATAATTCATAAGCAGGGCATATCCGAGCAAGGGAATCGTTGTATTTCAGGTTGCCCTCTATAGGGTTATAGAATTCCGAGTTGGCATCAGACATCTCCTCGATTGTGCGTTCCTGTGGCCTCTCCTGTGCTGCAACAACCGCTGTCGTTGCAAAGGCTATCAGTATCAGCATTGTTTCCTTCAGTAATTTCATGATTTATTTATTTCTGGTTATGGTAAAAGTCAGTAATTTTTCCAGGGCATTCCTTACATCGCTTTCTGCAAACTCATGGAGAGCCTTCCTTGCCTTGTCCAGGTAGTGATCTATCTTGCATTCTGCATATTCGATTCCATGGTGTTTTGCCACCAGTGCACCAATGTTGTAGAAATACTCATCGGAGAATTCGTTGTTCTTTGCCTTGGTCAGTATCTCCATAGCAATGGTTGTGGGCACCTGCTTGAGTGTATGCAGAAGCGGTAACGTCACTTTTCCCTCGCGGATGTCGTTCAGCGTTGGCTTGCCTATCTTGGCATTGGGTGTATAGTCGAAAATGTCGTCCTTTATCTGGAAACATATCCCCATCGCCTCCGAAAAGCGTTTGAGTGCGATGATTTTCTCCTTGCAGGCATTCACAGTAATTGCGGCAGACTCTGCCGATGCGGTGAAAAGTATTGCCGTCTTCCGACGGATAATCTCGATGTACTCTTCCTCGGTAGGGATGGAATATGCGTGCTGGAGTTGAAGCAACTCGCCTTCGGCCAGAGTGCGGCTGAGTTTGCTAAGTATGTCGAAGAGTTCAGGTCTCTTTGTGTCGCTGATGAACTGTATGGCTTTTGACAGCAGGTAGTCGCCAGTTAGAATGGCGGTCTTATTGTCAAATATGGCATTTGCAGAAGGCTGTCCTCGTCTCTGCATCGTGTTGTCAACAACATCATCATGAACCAGGGAGGCGGTATGCAGAGTTTCGTAGCCTGCCGCCACAAGCAATGTATCGTCATTCACCTCGCCGCAAAGTTTTCCACTGAGCAAAGTGAATATAGGTCGTATCTGCTTGCCAGTCTGCTGATGAATATGTTCAAGCACATTACGAAGCAGCCTGTCTTCAGATGAGTTGAAAGCAGAGTCGAACACGTTTCTGAAGCGTTCAAATTCGGTGCATATAGGTGTTTTTATCTGAGATAGCATTGTTTAGTTCTCTTTTAGTCTTTCAAGTTGCAGCATCTCGTCACGCCAATGTGCGGCTTCAATGAAGTCAAGTTTCTTGGCTGCCGCCTGCATTTTGTTCTTGGCTGCTGCTATGGCTTTATCCAAATCTTTATCGCCCATATTGCGGATGACAGGGTCTGCCGCAATGGTCATCTTCTGTTCTTCGGCTTCTATGTAAGGAATAGGAGCCTTTGTTGCATTGTCGTTCTGCGACAATACGGAACATGCTGTTCCGGCCACCGAATGTGGCGTTATGCCATGGTCGGCATTGTATTTTATCTGTATTTCTCTTCTCCGGTTAGTCTCGTCAATGGTCTGACGCATAGAGCCAGTGATTCTGTCAGCATACATTATCACCTTGCCATTGACATTTCTTGCCGCACGTCCAGCAGTCTGGGTCAGCGACTTGTGGTTTCTCAAGAAACCTTCTTTGTCGGCATCGATTATTGCCACCAGCGACACTTGTGGCAAGTCGATGCCCTCTCTCAGCAGGTTCACGCCAATAAGCACATCGAAAAGTCCTGCCCTGAGGTCGTCAAGTATCTGCACTCTTTCGAGCGTATCTACCTCTGAATGGATATATCTGCAACGCACTCCGTTACGTTCAAGATAATCATTGAGTTCCTCTGCCATTCGCTTAGTCAGTGTGGTGACAAGCGTGCGCTCGTCAACTTCTGCACGTCTGGCAATTTCTTCCATAAGGTCGTCTATCTGGTTTTTGCTTGGACGGACCTCTATCTCAGGATCCAGCAATCCAGTTGGACGTATTATCTGCTCCACTACAACGCCTTCACTCTTTCCCAATTCGTAATCCGCCGGAGTTGCACTTACGAATATCACCTGATTCATCTTTTCTTCGAATTCCTCGAACTTCAGCGGGCGGTTGTCCAGTGCAGCCTTCATTCTGAAACCGTAATTCACCAGGTTCACCTTTCGAGAACGGTCGCCACCGTACATGCCATTGAATTGCGGTATCGTGACGTGACTTTCGTCAACAATCATGAGGAAATCCTTCGGAAAATAGTCCAAGAGACAATAAGGGTGTGTGCCTGGCTCACGTCCGTCGAAATAACGGCTGTAATTCTCAATGCCAGAGCAATAACCCACCTCCTTCATCATCTCCATGTCGTAATTCACTCTTTCAAGAAGCCTTTTTGCCTCGTATGGTTTTCCCATTTCCTCCATCTCTCTCACCTCTGTGCCTAAATCAACTGATATGTGGTCAATTGCATTGGTAACGCTTTCAGGTGTCGTAGTGAAGATGGTGGCTGGGTAGAGTTTGTAGCTTTCGAAATGGTCGAGCACATTGTAACTGACAAGGTCAAGTGCCATTATCTCGTCTATCTCGTCATCCCAGAATACAATTCTGAGAATGTAGTCAGCATACGAGATAGCTATATCTATCGTGTCGCCATTTACACGGAAGTTGCCACGGTTCAGTTCCAGTTCGTTACGCACGTATTGCGCATTGACAAGCTGGTACAGCAATTTCTGACGTGAATACTCCTTGCCGCATGTAAGTTCTATGCAGTTCTCGCTGAAATTGACAGGACTGCCAAGACCATAAATACATGACACCGAAGAAACGACTATCACATCCTCTCTGCCTGAAAGCAAAGATGCTATAGCAGAGAGTCTGAGACGGTCAATATCTTCGTTTATGGCAAGGTCTTTCTCAATATATGTGTCAGTGGAGGGTATGTATGCCTCTGGCTGGTAATAGTCATAATACGAGACAAAATACTCAACCGCATTCTTGGGAAAGAACTGCTTGAACTCATTATATAATTGGGCTGCCAGTGTTTTGTTGTGCGACACTACCAAAGTCGGCTTTCCTGACTTGGCTATGACATTAGCCATAGTAAAGGTCTTTCCCGACCCAGTAACACCCATAAGAGTTTGAAACTGAGTATTCCCTTTAATGCCATCCGCCAGTTGACGGATGGCTTCAGGTTGATCTCCCGTAGGGGAGTATTTTGACGTCAGTTCAAACTTCATTTCTTTTTTTTTTAGATTTTCTAAAAGCTCTAGATATTCTAGATTCTCTTAGAAAGCAGCAATTATCCCGCAGAAGTCGTCAGCCTTCAATGCTGCTCCACCGATAAGACCACCATCAATGTCTTCTTTTGCAAAGAGTTCTTTTGCATTCGAAGGCTTGCAAGAGCCGCCATAGAGAATAGAAGTGTTTTCGGCAATTTCCTTTCCGTATTTCTCAGCAATGAGAGAACGAATATAAGCGTGAATCTCTTCAGCCTGGTCAGGAGTTGCGGTAAGGCCTGTGCCGATAGCCCATACTGGCTCGTAGGCAACGACAACTTTTGCAAACTGCTCTGCAGTGAGGCCGAACAATGACTCGCGGATTTGTTTTTCGACAACGGAATTCTGGATGCCTTGCTCTCGCTGTTCCTTAACCTCGCCAACACAGAATATAGGGCGCAATCCGTTAGCTAAAGCCAATTCAACTTTCTCGCGAAGCATCTCGTGAGTTTCTCCATAATAAGCACGACGCTCAGAATGTCCGATGATGCAATATTCAGCACCAGTTGACTTAACCATTGCTGCTGAAATCTCGCCAGTGTAAGCACCCGACTCTTTGTTTGCACAGTTCTCAGCACCGAGCGCAATGCAAGAGTCTTCTAATTCGTCAGCAGCACATGCCAAGTGAATGTATGGAGTGCAGACAATGACATCGCAATTAGGTTTCTGAACGTTTGTCTTGAGTTCTTTCACAAGGTCAAGACCTTCTTGGAAGTTTTTGTTCATCTTCCAGTTTCCGGCTACAATGTTCTTTCTCATATTTGTATTTTTATTAATTTAATGTCTGAGGTCAGATGTCTGGGATCTTTGAGTCCTTAGTATTGAATCTTTAATCAATCTGTTGGCATTGTATTTTTCAACCACAATGCCCTTCTTGATGACGAATATACCAGGATTTGCCCGTACCATGGTTTTAAGCTGTATAGGATCCATGAACCACATTCCGAACCTGACGTCCGTTTCTTGCATGAATTGGCTCAGCGTAATGTCGTCAGAAGCAGTTATTCCCATGAATGTAGCACCTTCGGCAGTGACGCTGTCCTGCAACTGATTGATGGCCTCGATAAGTTTTGCGGTAGTATCAGCCTTGTTCAAATCCCACATCACTACGAGATAAGTTTTGCCTTCATCGTCAAGCACTTCGTCAGTCAGGTCATTACCGTCAATGTCTGTTATCATGAAGTCGTGGATTGGCGGCTGGACACCTTTCTCGACCAGTTTGCTCTTCTGTTCAATAAACTTCCAGCTTGCGATGTCTTCTGGCAGTTCAGTCAGTTTGAACTCTTTTGTCACTCCATCTTTTTCATATACGAATGATGTTTCGTATATGTCAGGATGCGTTCCATCTGGCTGCTCCATCTGCTTGCGGATGTCGGCACCTACATAGTAAGGACGGAAATCTACAACCGGGATGTTCTTAATCGTCCAAAGGCCGAACCCTACTGACAAGAGTATGGCAAGCAAAGTTATAATCCACGAAAGTGCAGTCAGTTTCCAGTCACGGTTCACCTTACGCAGAATCCACATTACTATTATCAGTAAGTCAATGGCAATGTTTTTGAGTAAAGTCTGGACGTTAGTCAGCACAATGGCATCGCCGAAGCAGCCACAGTCGGTTACGGGATCCTCTTTTGCTATCCACACTGTGAGAGGAGTCATGACTGCCATCATCAATGTTGCACCCCATAGCCCAAGCTTGAAATTCATTTTGGTCACAAGGCAAACACCTATGGTGAACTCAATGGTGAAAAGTGCAAAGGCTGCAACATATATCAACCACCCATGTTCGGTGAGGCTTGCCAACCCCATAGCCTCCAAATAGTCAGTTATCTTATATACTGACCCTAATGGGTCTATAGCCTTCACTGCTCCCGAGAATATGAAAAGCAGTCCCACCAGAAGGCGGCAGACCAGAAAGATGGTTTTTTTAGTTTTCATAAATCTTTATAAGATAAAACATTGAGTAGTTAAGTATATCCATATAATTGGCATCTATTCCTTCCGACACTTCAGTCTTTCCAAAGTTGTCTTCAATTTGCTTTGTGCGGTTCAGTTTCGTAAGGATAAGGTCAGTGTATGATGTCACCCTCATTTCACGCCATGCCTCACCATAGTCGTGATTTTTCTTCAGCATCAATTGCAGAACCTCCTCAAAATGGCGGTCGTAAGCCTTCAGAGCCTCATCCATGCTCATGTCGATAGTGTCTGCAAATCCCTTTTCCAATTGGATAAGTCCAATAATGCTGTAATTCACAAGGCCTATAAGTTCAGGGCGTATTCCTTCGCCCACCATATTTACGTCAGTGGTCTCAAGAGTGCGAATGCGGCGAGCCTTGATGAACAGCTGATCCGTAAGACTCTCCACTCTGAGTATTCTCCATGAAGCACCATAATCGCCCAGCTTTTTACGAAACATCTCGCGGCATTCTGCTCCGATTTTTCTATATTCCTCTTCTGTTTTCATATTCTTTTTTCCCTAGATATTCTAGAGGTCCTAGATATTCTAGAGGTCCTAGATATTCTAGATATTCTAGAAGTTCTAGATTTTCTAGTTTAGCTTTAATGAAATTTAGTCTCTCCGATAGCTTCAACCACATTTACTATGCAGTCGCCCATCTCTTCACACTGTCCGATAGTATCCATATAGGTTACGCCAACGGAGTAGGAATATTCTCCGTTGTTCAGACTCTCTATGTTCTGCACCTTCAACTGGTTGCGGAAATTGTTTATTTCGTTTTCTGCATCTTCTGCAATATTGGCATCAGAAGCCTCAATCTTCTCACGAGGCAACACAAGCATCATGTGGTTAAGTGCACCATCCAGCAGGTTCAGCATAAGGTCAATGTTGGCATACTGCGATTGAGTGTATTCCTCATGCAGGTTGCGGTATCGCTGCATAGTCCTTGCTATGTCGTAGCAAGAGTCAGCAATCGACTCAATCTCCGAAACAACCCTCAGTTTCTTCTGTATCTGGTGTTTACTGGTGTCAGACAGTCTTCCGTCAACCACTTTTCCGAGGTATTCTGCTATCTCCACCTCCATGCGGTCTGAGATATTCTCGTATTTCTGAATGCGCGAGAACACCTGGGTAAACTCATTCTCGTCCTTGGTATGAACCAACTGGCGCACCATGCCGAACATCCTTTGGGTACGCTTGCCGTACTGTTCTATTTCCTTCTGTGCCTGAAGAATTGAAAGTTCGGCTGTTGACATGAGACCAGTCGAAATATACTGCAAGTGAGTGATTTCCTCATCACCCTTGTTGACTGTACGGTTTGGCAGCATCTTGACGACAGTCTTCTCATACAGTTTGGTGAACCAAATCATTATGGAGAAGTTGAAAGCGTTGTAAAGGGTATGGAACATTGACAGTCCGAAAGCAACTGCCAGCTGCGCCTGGCCAAACTGAGCGGCCAGTGTTTTATTGCCTGTTATGCTCACGTCCAAAGTTCCGCTATTCAATGCATTCAGGGTTGATTCGTCCAATGAGTTTGCCATAGCAAGAAGGTTATTAGGATCACCAACCGCATTGATAGTTATGATTTCAACGAGTCTAACTAAAGGATATATGAGAGGCAGAGCCCAAATAAGACCTAACACATTGAACATCAGATGACCAGCGGCAGCTCGTTTACCATTGATGTTCCCTGAGATGGAGGCAATGATAGCGGTGATGCAGGTTCCGATGTTAGATCCCAACACCATAGCGCAGGTGCAGTCAAAAGGAACCCAGCCTTTCGAACACATTATCAGCGCAATCGCAAAGGCTGCAGAAGAAGCTTGCACTGCCATTGTCAGAATCATTCCCACAAATGCGAAAATCAATATTGAGCCAAAACCCATATTTGCATAACCTTGGAGAACTGCAAATACCTCTGGATTTGACTGAAGGTCTGGCATTGAGTTGTTCAGGAAATCAAGCCCCATGAAAAGCAACGCAAAACCAAGCAGACACTCACCCCAATACCTCCACTGGTTCTTTTTTGAAAACAAAAGCGGCACCGCAAAAGCAATGAGCGGCACCGCAAAAGTTGCAATATTGACCTTAAAACCAAAAAGTGAGATTATCCATGCAGTGGCTGTGGTACCGACGTTTGCACCCATAATAACCGCCATCGATTGGCCAAGCGATACCAATCCTGCATTCACGAAACTGACAATCATTACTGTCGTAGCGGACGAACTCTGCACAAGAATTGTTATAAGTATTCCAGTCAAAGCCCCTAATAATCTGTTGCTTGTCATCATCGACAGGAAATGACGCAGCTTGTCGCCAGATGCCTTTTGTATTCCTTCAGACATTAGCTTCATTCCGTACAGGAATAAGCCGACTGACCCAACGATAGTCAACAATTCTACTATTCCAAAATTCATATATTATCGCAGAATAAATGATGGGGCAAAGTTACGCATTATTTCTGATACCGCCAAATTATCCGTGCAGACTTTATCAACAATTTTCAGCTGCCGTATGGAATTCTCCAAATGTGGATTTCCTATTGGTGGTTGTTTTTCAGTCAATGGTATTTGCCCCGTCAATAATAGATGTCAGTTATTCTACGACTATCTTGTCACTCCAGATTTTGCCATTGGTCAGTTTCACGCAAATATAATATATTCCTTCAGAATTAGGACAGTTGATTTTGACAGGCGTCATATCTGGTCTGAAACGTTCAATTGTCTGACCCAGTCCATTGACTATCTCAACCATCTCAATATCCTCTGCCTCAATACCGTAGATATGTGTTATCGTTCCTGCCTTGACTGGGTTTGGAACAATCTTGCCTGCAATGGTGCTGACGTTCTCGACAGCATCACCGCTGAAATGCAGGTGAAGCGTGACGATTGAGTCGCAGCCTGTCATCATTGAAACAAGTGTGTCAACGTAATCGCCGTCCTTCGTGTAGGTTTGGTCATTCCATGTGTAGTAAGACTCATCCCTGACTGTCACGTAATCGTCAGTGCGTACTGCATCAATGACCCTGATTGTCACGTGTGTGACTGAGTCGCATTGTGAGCCTGTTGCCTTGGTGCGGATGTCGAATGTAGTGTCTGAGTTCAGAATCTCTCCAGAGAGTCCATGGCCGGTGAACGCATGGCCTTTGCAGGCAATGTCCGTCACGTAGCCCTCTGGGGCAGGTGTCTGGGTTGCATTGATGTGGTAGGTCAGTGAGCATTGGCCGTTTGTCCTGATGATGGTGTAGCTGCCAGGGGTGCTGATTATTGTATCGGCCACCTGAACCTGACTGCCTTCGCAGAAGGTGACATTGCATGTCGTATCGGTTGTTATGACTGTCAGCCTCAATATCTTGGTCTGAGGGCAGCCATGACTGGTGGTTCCGGCAATGCGGTGAGTTCCCTGCTGTGTGAATCTCTGTCCATCAACTATATACACATCACCTTCGCATATTGTCTGGCTGAGGTGTATGACTGAATCCTCGACTATGAGGGTGAGAGTTGTCTCTACATAACCGCCACCGGCATTTGGCACGTTGCGAATATATACGCCCTGTGTGGTGAGTGTCGTGTCGCCAAGGATGTAGTTTCCGCCCTGGCAGATGGTGTCACGTATCGTTGCAGTAGGGTGTTCGACTGTCAGTTCAAGTGATACGATTGAGTCGCAAAGCGTTGATGCTCCGCCAGTGATAATGCGCTCGTAATGGCCGCTCTGTGGGTTCTGGATGTTGAATCCTTCCTTCACGTAGGTCATGCCCTGTGTGATGGTGTCGTAGATTATGCTCTCTGCCTTTGGTCTCATGAAGAGGTCGAGTGTATGCAGTGTGTCTGCCGCTCCATAGGTCCAGCGGTCGTAGCTGTTATGCCCTGCAACCATTCTGTCGGCAGTTATGGTGAATCCATAGCCGGTGTAGGCACCTGTCTCAGTGTAACATATAGTGTCAGCATACTGGCGTTTCTCTGCTTCATTCCTTATCTGGATGTTGTCGATGGTGAGTGCAGGGGCGTTCTGGGTGATGGCGTTGCTCGACCATGCAAAGACAAGATTCATAGTGCAAGGCTCGGTAATTGAAACGGTGGTGTGGGCACTGTTCCATGCACCATGCTGGTTGAGCCTTGTCAGCCCGCCGTTGAGCGATATTGTGCCTATAGGTCCTGCGGCAGCGTCCATCCCGTTCATGCACTTTCCGTCCTGTGGCACCATTGACGTAGGTGCAAGGAATGCGTGTCCGAAGTCGTAGTTTGATTCACCCTCGCACATCCAGTCGAAGGTTATGTCATAATTTCCGGCATTGAAGGCCACTGGGATGTAGGCGTATGCGTAGTCTGTGCCATAGTTGGCAACAGCCACGTAATTGTTGTCCACTCCGTTGCCTGACACGAACATTGAATTAAATCCCTCAGACGAGACATAGCTTCCAGTGACGAAATTGTTGGTCTGTCCGGAGGTGAACATCCAGTCGTATGTCTCGTTGTCCTCGAACGAGCAGACGAACGGAACTGTCTCGGCTATTGAGGTGGTGCGGAAAGAGAGCTGCTTCCATGCTGAGAACCGGTTGTCTTCGCAGACTGTCCTGACATACAATGTGTAAGATGTCGTTGGAGTGAGTCCAGTGAGTTCTATGGTGTCCAGAAGGTTCCCGTTGTCAAGTGTTGTGGTGTCACCTGCCGTCAACGTGTATTGGATAGGGTTGTTGCCGTTCTTTTCAACAAGCACCTTGGCTGTCGAAGAGGTAAGGTTGATGAGAGTCATGTCGGTTGCTGGCAGACATCCTATTTCATTGATGCTGACGTTGTCTATTGCAAGTGGATATTGTGTGACGTTCTCACCGGTTTCCTGATATGCCGACACTGCCCAGCAGAAGACGAGGTTCATCCTTCCGGCAGAAGTAACCATCACGTTGTTGGACGAGTGAGCCCAGTTCTGCTGCTCAGTCAGGTTTGATTCAAGCATCAGAGAGCCAGCCGGCAATGTGTTGCCTATGTATGCAGGATTGTCTGCCACGAGGTTGGCATCCATTGGTGATATGAATGCACGTCCGTATGCGTTGTAATATGCTGCAAAGGTCGTGCCGAAGCAACGCCAGTCGAAATCAATCTGATACGTTCCCGCATGGTCGAAATCAATGGTTCTTATCGCATACGCGATGTTATAGGCATACTGGGTTGTGCCAGAGGCAAAAAGCATCTGTCCGTATGTCACACCGTCGTTCGAGATGTAGAGTCCCCGTGTGCCGTCTTTTTTGCCTGATGGCGAGCTGCCGATGACGAAGTTGTTTATGTTCTGCGAAACGATGTAGTCCCAGTTTATGTTTTCGGCGGTCTCCTCAAATCCGCATACGTATGGAATGGTTGCAGGAGTTGCTATAGTTCTGAATGTGAACTGCGAAGGAATGGTTGAATCGGTTGCCGAGCAGTATGCGCGGACTGAAACGCTGTATTGGGTCTTGGCACTGAGGCCGGTAAATGCTACAGTGTCAGTTGTCACTATGCCACGTTGGATGACGTTTCCGTTGGTGCTGAGTTCGTAGGTGTATCTGATGGCATCTGGCACATTGTTCCATGCCACTGTCGCATCGTAGGCGTTCACTTCACCGACGATGTGGATGTTGTCTGGTGCGAAGCAGTCATTGGCCTTTGTGGTCATCAGTGCTGCAGGCGTCCATGCGGAGTGCTCGTTGTCTTGGCAGAGTCCCTGTGCGAAGACTGCATAGTTGGTGTTAGGCGTAAGACCCGTTATCGTTGCAGTGCCTGTTGTTGAAATCACGCTTCCCAATGTGTCGGCAATTGTAGTCTGTGCGGTATAAGGTGCCCAGGCGAACTTCACTGCATTCCTGCCTTCGATAGGTTCGCTGACAGTACCTGTCGTCGAAGTGGTTGATACAACCTGAGGCATACCGTCGAAGTCACGGCAAGCAGGATATTGTTCTATTGACACGTTATCCAGGTATATGAAATTGAAGTCGGTGTATGTTCCCTTGAAAATGACGTACTGGTTGCCGGAGACGTTTGTTGGGATGTCAAAATCAAGTTCCTTGAACTTAATAGTATACTGGTCGTCGTATGCTGTCACTGAACCGATAAGTGTTGCACCTACGGTGCTTGCAGCTGTCGGTCCGACATAAATATCCAAACGGTCAAGGTATTCGCTGTTGGATGTGCGGCAGAGCACAAATTTCACGTGATAGTCTCGGTCTGCATCGAAATGTATTTGTGGTGTGGTGAGCAGTGCGGAACCGTTTACCTGTGCGCTGAGGTGGGCTGCCCGGCCTGATACTGCATATTGGTGCCATTCGTCGCTTGGCATGTAGGATACCCATGTACTGTTGTTTCCCATAACCGGTGCGACTGTCCAACATGCCGGTGGGAATGTCTCGCGGTCGAAATTCTCAGCAAGAGGGAATGTCGTCACGATGCCGCATGTGGTGTTGACATCTATCGAACTCCATAATGAATGGTCGTCTGCCGAACAGTCTGCCCTGAGGAATACCGTGTATGAAGTTGCAGGCAGCAGTCCGTCTATTTCCAGTGAACCGGTTGCTGCTGTGTTGCCGCTCTTTATGGTGTCGTTGATAGAGGCGCTTGTGCTGACTGCATAATGGATGGTTGCCCCGTCGTTTGGATTGCTGTAGCTGATGGTGACACTGTTTGCGGTGGCATCACTTTGTGTGATGCCGGTAAACTGGAAGCAGGTCTGCTCCTTGAATATCAGGTTGTCAATTGCCAGTGGTGTCTGGTTGCCGACAGAATTGTCGTTGTTCCATACGATGACGAGTCGGTAGGTGTTGTCGGAAGGTACCGTTATGAGGCCCGACTGGAACTGCCAGCCGTTTGTCATGTTCAGTTCACTGCCTCTGTCAAGACAGATGGCGTTGCTTGGCAAGGAGTTTGGTGCAAGGCCGGCTATACGCTGCCCTGCAGTGATGGTTTGTGTTGCCGGAATGAGGAACACACGCCCGAAGTCGCCATTGCCGTTGTATTCCGGCTCACCGCCTGTTGCCTGCCAGTTGTAGCTGTATTCGTAAGTCCTTCCTGCGTGGAGAGACAGCAATATTGTTGCGTATGAGACAGAAGCACTTGTGATGTCATATTCAAAGGTGGCACCTCCGTCTTTTGATATGTAAAGGCCGCTGTTGCCGTTGCATTTCATGGTGCTTCCTATCGTGAAGGCGTTGGTCTGGCCGTCCTGAATATATTCCCATGCGGCTATTGTCCTGAGCTCCTCGAAGTCGCAGCGGAATGGCAGGCGGACTGCTCCGTTTGTCATGTTGATGTATGTCCTCTTGCTGTTCGAATAGTTCTGGCTTCCGCAGTCTGTACGGACATAGACATCGTAGTTGTCGTTGTCCGACAGTCCGCTTATTGTGAATGTCTTGCTGGCGACAGGAATCCATGTTGCCGTGTCCAGACTGAAGCCCGTAATGCCGTAGGCATATACCCATGCGTTGTGCGAAGCCACTGAGTCGGTGAATGCTATCGTTGCTGTGTTTCCGGATATGGAACTTACTGTAACACTGGTTGGTCCGGTACATGAACTCAATGCAAACACATTTATGTCGTCGAAATATGCCGTGTAACCTGTTGGAACTGCTATTGCAATATGCTTGAGGTCAGCCGTTGGCAGTGATGCAACGTCTATGGCCATTGTGAACTCCTGCCATGTGTTTGGAGTCAGTGTGCAGGTACCCAATGACTCGAAAGTAGAGATGTTGTTATCGTCAAGCGTTCCTACTATGACAGTCAGGTTTTGGTCTGTCGTGTAAATCCAGCCTGTCAGCACGAGGTTCTGTGTGCCATTGGCATCAATCTCAGGCGAAGCAGCTAACGAGCCATTGCTGATCTTGAGCGATGCAAGGCTGTTGTTGTATTTAATTGCGGTGTTTCTTGACATTTCGCCGTCCTCACCGACTTTCGTCCAGCATAATTCAGAGCCTGGCATGTCAAAGTCTTCCATGTATGGGATGTCAACTGCAGCACACTGTGTACGGAACGACTGCATGTCCATCCAGTCGCTTGCCTCGTTGCCGCATATTGTCCTTACGGTATAGTAATATTCGGTGTTGGCATTGAGCCCGCGGATTATGGCGTCAGGTGATGTTACTGTGTCGCGATAGACATTTCCTGAGTTGCTGCCGTCGTCTGATACTGCAATCTCCCATTCTGACCCATTACTGCTGATATGGATTACTGCCGAGTCTGCTGCAACGGTGCTTATCTGGGCTTGCGTTGGTGGCATACAGCCAATCCTGGTAATCTGGTAGTCGTCGATGTAAAGATAGTAGAACTTGTTTGGCAGGCGGCTTTCGGTCTTGAATCCAATGAAGTAGTCACCGTCGTATGGCACGCTGAAGAATGTGTTTCGCAGTGTCCAGTCTGTTTCGGTAACATCCTCGGTGTAGATGGCAGACATGCTTGACGTGTCGTTTCCTAACATGAACGACACTTTGTATTTGTAGTCGTCTGCGTAAGAAGAGCTCATGTTGTCTTTTCTTGCCCAGAGGGAAACCTCATAGTTTGTCCCTGCTTCGAGGTGCATCATCGAGTAGAGTTCCAGATTGCAATTGGTTGATGAGTATGTGTATGTCCCTGCATTTTCTGTAAGGCAGACAAGACCCTTTGTCCCGTCAGGCGTATGGTTGTATTTTGCCACGTCGCTTGTGCTGCTGAATGTTCCGAGTTCTTTTGTCGGGTTGCCTATTTTACGGATGTAGCATCCGCCGATAGGAGTCTTGACTGTGGTGTTCTCGAAGTTGTCGTAGTATGGATAGATATTGTTGCCGCAGAATGTGGAGAATGTCCTTGGCGCGCTCCAGTCGCCATATTGCGTACCGCAGACTTTACGAACGTAATATACGTAAGCAGTCTGTGGTGCGAGGTTATGGAGCACTGTGTCAGCATGGTTTCTGACTGTCACTACGGTTCCTTCGGCAGGTGATGTGATGCTTATGCCGTAAGCTATTTCCCATGTCGTCGTGCCGTTGACTGTTATTGTTGCCTCAGTTGCTTTGACGTTGTTGGCTGTTCCGATAATGTCTGTACATTGTGGGTGCTCGCGAACCACTACGTTGTCCACGTACATTGCTCCGTAACCGTCGTTTGCCATGGCGTGGAAACCCACTGCGATGGTCTGTCCTGCATATTGGGCGAGGCTCAGCGTCTGTGCAATCAGTGTTCCAGGGGTGTTCCCGTCGTCAGTTGGGCCTCCTTGTACAGAGTGCATCACGGTGAGGGTATCGTATGTTCCATTCACTTTCACTACTGCATACATGTCGCCACTCGTCGAGCTGTTGTAGTAGTCGAAACAGAACTCAAAGTTGCTGTTTCCCGCAGGGATGACCATATCAGGGCTGATTATCACAGCAGTACCGGCAGGATTGCCTGCAACGGTGTTCTGCATTCTGATCATTTTGTTGTTCTGGTATTCGAACACGCCCCAGATGTTTCCGCCCGAGCCTCCGTCTCCTGCTGTCGAGCCGCGTTTGCTCCAGCAGAGTGGGGTGGTGTTGATGGTGTTTCCATCAAATGTTTCCTGATATGGGAAGGTTGTAATTGTCTCGCAGGCAGTTGTTATTGATTTGCTGAAAAACACTGCTTCAGACGAATCCTGTGGTGTGCAGACAGCCTTGACTGTTCCGCTGAAGACGTATGCGGCAGCTGCATTCAGGCCGTTGATAGTGCATGTAGGAACGCCGGTAACGCTGAATGTAGTGTCCTTGAAGAGCATTCCGCCAGAGTAAATCTCGCTGTGGATTTCCCACTGAGTCTCGCTACGTCCGGCAGTCCAGTTGATTGTCGCGCTGTGTCCGTCCAGACTGACTACGTCTATTGCGCTTGGGGCAGGGCATGTTGGTGCCATGCGTACCTGCAAATCATCGAAATAAGTGGCACCTTCGTATTCTGAGATGCCTACAACCATCAGATAGACATTTCCTTGTGTTGTTATTGGGAATGTGTATTCATACCATCCTGTTGTCAGTTCCGTAGGTGCCATGCTGTACGAGCGGGGCACGAAGCCTATCATCGTGCCGCCTGTAGTGTTGAAAGGTGTCGGGGTAACCCAGAATTGCAGTCCTTCGTTTTGCTTCCTCGATGACTCCCTATACACCATCACGGACATTTCATATTTGTAAGCCTGGTCTATTGGCAGACATTGGGTCGTGAGGTGAGATACGGTGCCGTCATGTTGGTCTTCAAGTCTCATGGACCGTGACCCGCTGTAGTGTTGAAGCAATGATGAGGAGAAAGGAACAGCCCCTGAACTCTCTCCCTGATGGTTTATCCATCCCATCTCCCAACATGCCGGAATGTCGTTGCCTGTGAGGTTGTCGAAGTTCTCGGTGAAGATAGGTGTGGCTGCCACGTCACAAAGCGTTGTAGCTGTTGTTGGTGCAGATGGCTGGCTGATGTCTGTTGCGTTGCACAAGCCAGTGGCCGTAAATTCGTATGTTGTGTTGGCCGAGAGACCTGTGAATATGAAAGGACGTGAAGTTGCGGTATCAGTTATTGTAATGCTTGTCGTGGTGTTGCGTGCGGTAATCTTGACGTTTGTGGCGTTGGTGAGGTCCCAGTCAAGTGTGACGGACGAGCTTGTGCGGTCAGTCACTCTCAGGTTGCCCGGAGCAACGCATCCTGGTATGGCATGGATGTCAAGGTCGTCTATACATATTGTCTTGTACATTCCGCTCTCTGCCACAATGCAGATTCTTGCTGTCTGGCTGATTGTATAGGCTGCCGCAGTGTTCATGGTAATCTGCCGCCAGTCGGTGTTGGTCAGCGAGTCACGGTACAACACCTCAAACGAGGTGACATCGGATGGGTCAGGCAGCAGTCCGACCATGAATTTGGCTGCAGGATCTCCTTGTGGCAAAGCCGCAAGTTTCATCCAGAATGTCACCTCTATCTGGTTGGATGGCTGGTTTACCTCCTGAAATGCTATGTATGCCATGTCGCTTGTCGATGGCTCCATCTTTATGCAGGCTCCCGAACGGCCAAGATAAGTGCTGTACGAAGTGTTGCTGCTGTAAACGCAGCATGGGTCGATTGCCCCACCCGAAAAGTCGTCAGTAAAAGGCAGGTTCTGAGGCGGACAGTTCTGTCCTGACAATTTTACACTGAATGCCGTCATGGTGATGATGACACTCAGTAGCATCATAATTTTTCTCATATATTAATATTTTGTCTATTGGTATGCCGTTATTCACACACAGGGCTCACGCCACTGTGCTAATCTATGTCACCCCTTCGGGGTTATCTGGCACGAAAGAAATGCTTTATTTCCCAATCAACGAACTGGAACCTTAATGGCATTCCCTCGGCCGTCAACAATCATGTATATCCCTGCTGGATAGCCGGACAGGTCAATGTCTGTGTCGGCACTCTTGAGGAGCTTGCCTGCGGCAGAATAGACCCTTAATTGCTCGTTGGAAGGGTTGAAGACTGTCGTGCCTATGACATAGAATGCAGGGGCATCCGCTTGGACATCCTCGACATCATCAATTATCGGAGCCTCCTCGCAGATGGCCTCAACAGTCAGGTCGCTCCTTACTACGAAGATACGTGGGTTATATTCATTCTCGTCACTCCACTTGACAAAGCGGTAACCTTCGTCTGGAGTGACGGTCAGGGTCACTACATCAGGATAGACGTATGTTCCGCTGCCAGTCACTGTTCCGTGCTGGCATGTAGCTGTGATGACGTATTGATTTTTGGCAAATTGCACAATAAGGGTAGTGTCCTCGGTCACAACGAATGTTTTGGTGACAGAGGTGTCACCGTCAGACCAACCAACAAAATGACAATACTCATCTGGAATTGCTATCAAGGTTACCGTTGTTCCGTAATCATAAGTTCCGGTACCATCCACTGTACCATCAGTACATATTGCTGTAACCGTATGCTTGTCTATTTCAAATATGGCGGTATATGTAGTATCGTCTGTCACACTAACTATCCTTGGATTTGATGTGTTTCCATCAGACCATTGCTCGAAATGATAGTGAGGTATGGCTGATGCCTGTATGACAGCTGTCTGTTGTTGGCATGATGGTTGCTGGGTTATCGCCACAGTACCCAATGAAGGGTCAGACGACAAGACCGTCACTGAATATGCAAAGTACTCAACAACCTTATTTGATGACACGCTCAATGCAGTCTGATAAACATTAGTAGTTCCGCATGGCACGTAATATGTCGGGTTGGCACGATAAAAACAGTAAGAGCCAATAGTTGGCGGTGTTAACCGTTTGAAATAAACGCTCGTCAAGCCTGTACAGTCCTCGAAAGCATAAAGGCCAATACTCGTGACACTGTTAGGTATCGTCACGCTCGTCAAGCCTGTACAGTAATAGAAAGCATCTATGCCAATACTCGTGACACTGTTAGGTATCGTCACGCTCGTCAAGCTTGTACAGCCTATGAAAGCACCACCCGCAATTGTGGTAATGCCAGAAGGAATGGTATATGAGCCACTGTATGACGTTGGCATATAGGCAAAGATTGTATTATTATAGAGCGGGGCAGTCAAGCCTGTACAGCCTATGAAAGCACCATCGCCAATTCTCGTGACACTGTTAGGTATCGTCACGCTCGTCAAGCCTGTACAGCCATAGAAAGCATAACGGTCAATACTCGTGACACTGTTAGGTATCGTCACGCTCGTCAAGCCTGTACAACCACGGAAAGCACCACCCGCAATTGTGGTAATGCCAGAAGGAATGGTATATGAGCCACTGTATGACGTTGGCATATAGGCAAAGATTGTATTATTATAGAGCGGGGCAGTCAAGCCTGTACAGCCATAGAAAGCAAAATCGCCAATACTCGTGACACTGTTAGGTATCGTCACGCTCGTCAAGCCTGTACAGCCATAGAAAACACCACCGCCAATACTCGTGACACTGTTAGGTATCGTCACGCTCGTCAAGCCCGTACAGTTATAGAAAGCATTCATGCCA
>JAZRYS010000110.1:0-1014 GCA_045600865.1 Candidatus Aphodosoma sp. | reverse complement strand
TGCTCTGTCTGTCACCAATGCTCGATACTCGGGCATAGATGACTGCCTTTTTCTGATTCTCCATGTGTTCAAAATATGCTTGTGTTCAAAAAAGTCTGTTGAGACCTATCTGAACACAGGCATTCTTGTTATCGTTATTGTCAAAGATTAAATTGGGTACATTCAGATTGTAGGGATGAGTTATTTTGAACATACCCCATCTGTGATTTACGGATGAGGTGGCGTTTTGCCACCCCATCACTTCACTCCTTAGTCGAACAATCCATCTGTCAGATTCACAACTTCCATCTTGCTTTCAAGGCTGACCTTGGCATAGACCTGTGTGCTGACGGTACTCTTCTGACCGAGAATGTCCCTTACTGTCGAAATATCAGCATTGGCTGCCATTGCCAGGGTCGCTATGGTATGGCGGGTGCAATGGAATGTCACATCCTTTTCTTCAATCCCTGCCTTCTCCTTGATGCGTCTCACATACATGGTGACGCTATCATTCTTCTTGAAGAACTTGAAGATAGGTTTACCATCATCCACCTCTGGTTTGGGTGGAAGCAAGGACAATGCCTTGTCATTGAGAGGAAGCGTTACCCATTGCTTGGTCTTCTGTTGCTTCATGTGAACACACAATCCATCGCCCATAGGCTTGATGTGACACCAGCTGAGTCTTCGCATATCACAAAGTCTGAGACCTGTCATAGAGGCGAAGCCGAATGCCTTCTGCACGATGCGCTCTGGTTCCGTTGCTGTTTCCACGGCAAGGAAGCGTTCAAGTTCATCGATGGTAAGGAACTCTCTGTGAGTATCGGGTATGTGGAATCTCTCCAACTTATCCAAACCACCTACTGGATTGTAGCCGATAATCTGTTCTCGTACCGCCTTGTTGAACATGGCATTGATGGTCTGACCGAACAACATCAATGAAAAATCTGACAGATGACCACCATTATTCTTGATTTGCTTTGGGTTACGATACTTCTCACGCATATATTTGTACAAGTCACTGATATGCTCAGTCTT
>JAZRYS010000109.1:0-15660 GCA_045600865.1 Candidatus Aphodosoma sp. | reverse complement strand
ATAGAAATAAATGGCTTTATCAATAGCCTCCTTCGCTTCCTCCAGACTATGGAACTTCTTTCCTTTCAGCAGCTCGTTCTTGATAGTATTGTTGAGCCTTTCGGCCTGGGCATTGTCCTTAGGGTTACCGCTCTCGGTCATTTTACACCGAATTTTTCCGCAATGGTCTTAACCATCTGTCCTTCAGTGTAACGTAACCGGTAAAACTCCTGACGCTGTTCAGGAGTGATGGCAGGTGATTTCTTCTGTTTCCTGCACTGTTGATTGTTTTCTAACTCCATTTGTTAAAAAGTTAGGAGTCAACTTTTTTCAGTATAAGACAATTACAGAGCGTCTTCTGCAACATTGTTTTTTGTGCTTTCTTCATCTAAAACGGAGTAAAGAGAAGTTGCGACATTTATGATTGGTGCATCCAATGCGAGGGCAATGCGGGCAATGGTGTTTGTAGTGAAGTTATGCCTGCCCGTCAGCCATTTGCTTACCTCTGATTCTCGTTTGTTTAATTTTTGGGCGAGGTTACGTTGAGTCATACCTTTTTGCTTTAATACCTCAACGATTCTTTCTGCAATGGCAAACGATAATTCGAATTCAGCTTTACGCTCTTTTGGGACAGAGGCAAGACATTCTTGAAAAAGGTTATTATGTATCATATCTTAAATATTGCTGCGTCTATACTTGTTATTATATTATTCTCTATTGATATTGTACCTGTCTTTTGCGCTTGCCTTAGCAGTTCGTCAAATTTTTGTAAATCCATAACATATCCACTTAATATCTCATCCTCTTGAAATGTTCGTGTCGTCTTCTCACCACCATTTCCTACAATGAGGATTTGGTCTGAAATACGTAAACAATAGAGCCTCAGACGTCTTGAATCTATGGAAAGAGCGCATAGATTATCAGACATTTTGCCTTCATTCCGGAAAAACCTTTCCAATGCTCCTTTTTCAATAATCTTAGAAAGAGCGAGTATAATGGTCTGGAAGTCTTTATTCAATCGTGCATTGTTTTTGAATTTTAAAAGAAATTTTTCGTATTCACTGACTTCATTACCATTAAAACAAATTGAGTACAGACTGACATTGTCATTCTGTTCAATAATCTTTAAAGAAGTTTCTTTCGCCATATTCTTGGAAATTTTGTGCAAAGGTACGACTTTTTTCTGATATAGCATCACTTTTGAGTGAATTTCTTCATTCGTAAGTGAATTTTCTTGCTTTTGCAACCTAATAACACTTTTTTGAATTGGAAAAGCAAATGTTGAATCATTCCAGTCCTGATGATAATGCATGCTAAAATAACGTGACAAATATTTTGCAGTGTCAGAATTTATTTGTTACTTTGCACTCTCAAAATCTACTAACAAGGTTGTTACTAACAAGGTTGTTACTAACAGCTCTGTTAGCAATATAAACCATTTGATATGAATGAATTAATTCCATTTGTGTTTGGCGTAAAGGCGGAAGGGGAAGTGTTTACAGATCGCAAGGAAGAGACGGAAATATTGCGTCAGAACTTCACGCACGGGATAAACACCATAATGATTTCACCTCGAAGGATGGGCAAAACATCGCTTGTGGATAAGGTTGCAGGAATTGTGGCATGTGACGAGATTCGTGTCGCAAGGATGGATGCTTTCGCCTGCCGTTCGGAAAGGGATTTCGCCAATGCGTTTGTCACTGCTGTCATTAAGGCGACATCTACAAGGTTTGACGAATGGATTCAAAATGCAAAGACGTTCATCTCGCATCTTGTCCCTAAAATAAGCTTTGGTCCTGACCCAATGAACGAGTTGTCAATATCTGTTGACTATAACGATTTTCCGAATGGTTTGGACGAGATGTTGTCGTTGCCCGAAAAGGTGGCATCAAAGTGTGGATATAGGATTGTTGTCTGCATTGACGAGTTTCAGCAGATTGGCGAGATGAATGACTCGCTGACATTCCAGAAAAAGTTGCGCACGGTATGGCAGCATCAGAAACATGTGACATATTGCCTCTATGGCAGCAAGAAACACATGATGGAAAACATATTCCTGAATTCCAGTTGCCCATTCTATAGGTTTGGCGACTTGTTCTACCTCAGGAAAATCAGCAGGGAGGATTGGGTGGCTTTTATCTGCGACAGGTTCGAAAAGACGGGAAAAAGCATTTCCGAAGAATTGGCTGGGACGATATGCGACATGACAGAACGTTATTCATCGTACGTGCAGCAACTGGCGTGGTTTCTGTGGCTTAGGACAGAGCGTGACGCTTGCCGCGAGGATTTGGAAATAGCGGTAAACCGTCTGCTTGACGCAAACGAGTCGTTATTCATCCAGATGACCGAATCGCTGTCGGAATATCAGATGAACTTTCTGCGTGCGCTCACAGACGGAGTGACAAGCGGCTTCAGCACGCAGAATGTGCTCGACAAATACAGGTTAGGCACCTCTGCTAACATTAACCGTCTCAAGAAATCGCTGAAAGAGAAAGATCTCATCGACAGCCCTCGGGCAAACTGCATTGAACTCTCTGACCCGATACTGAAACTGTGGCTGAAAAAACGAATCTTCTGAAATGAACAAAAACATTCGGAAAAATTTGGCAATGTGAAAAGATTGTCGTAAATTTGCAGTCCGAAATTAATTTAGGGATATTTTATGAATGTTGGAATAGTCGGAGCAAGTGGGGCAGTGGGGCAGGAACTGCTGAAAGTTCTGGAACAGAGAAACTTCCCTGTTGATGAGTTGCGCCTGTTTGGCTCAGAACGCAGCGAGGGAAACATATATAAACTCAACGGCAAAGAGTACAGAGTAAGGCGTCTCGTGCACGACGAAGGTGAATCCTTCCGTGGTCTGGACGTTGTATTCACCTCGGCAGGTGCGGGAATATCACGTGAATTTGCAGCAGACATCACCCGCCATGGGGCTCTGATGATAGACAACAGTTCGGCTTTTCGCATGGACGAAGATGTGCCGCTGGTCGTTCCTGAGGTGAATGCAGGGGATGCAAAGAATGCCCCTCGCCGCATCATAGCAAACCCTAACTGCACGACTATACAGATGGTCGTTGCGCTGAAGGCTCTCGAAGACGTGGCGCACATTGCAAAGGTGCGTGTGGCTACATATCAGGCTGCCTCTGGCGCAGGAGCACAGGCTATGGCGGAACTGGAGGAACAGTACCGCGAGACATTGGCCGGCAAACCTGCCACCGTCAAGAAGTTCCAGCATCAACTTGCCTGGAACGTCATACCGCACATTGACGTGTTCATGGACAACGACTACACCAAGGAGGAGATGAAAATGTTCAACGAGACCCGCAAGATTATGCACTCTGACATAAAGGTCAGTGCAACCTGCGTGCGCGTGCCTTCGTTGAGGGCTCATTCCGAGGCTGTCTGGGTGGAATTCAAAGATAGAAAAGTTACCACGGAAGAGGCTCGCAAGGCTTTTGCAAGTGCTGTTGGCGTGAAACTGATGGACGACCCATCGCAGAACATATACCCTATGCCTCTTGACCTCTCAGGCAAAGACGAGGTGTTCGTGGGCAGGATACGTGAAGATATATCAACCGAAAACGGCCTGGGTTTCTGGTGCGTCTCTGACCAGATTCGCAAGGGTGCTGCCCTGAATGCCGTACAGATAGCTGAATACCTATGCAAGTGAGATTCAAGGCTGAATGGGAAGAACAGCGTATGGTGCAGCTGACCTGGCCTCACGCTGATACTGACTGGGGAGAGTCGGAAGAGATGCTGCGTGACGCAAAAGATAACTTCACCCGCATAGCACGCGAGATTGCTGAGAGTGAGATGGTGCTTGTCGTGACACCCGAAAGCGACAATGTTCTGAAAGAACTGGAGGCTGCCGGTGTTAACATGCGCAACATAATAGCGGCAAACATACCGAGCAACGACACATGGGCCAGAGACCATGGCGGAATAACAGTAGAGACTCCGCAAGGCGACGTGATACTGGATTTCTGCTTCAATGGCTGGGGAATGAAGTTCGCTGCAGACAAGGACAACATGATAACCTCCCGGCTGTACGAGGAGGGCTTTTTCGGCCAGACACAGGTGGCAAACTGCCGCAATATTGTGCTGGAAGGCGGTTCGCTTGAGACTGACGGCAAAGGAACTCTGCTCACAACATCCCGCTGCCTGCTGTCGAAAAACCGCAATGACGCATACTCGAAAGAGGAGATTGAAGAGGTGCTCAGACAACTGTTGGGCGTTGAAGAGATAATGTGGCTCGACTATGGGGGGATAGAGGGTGACGACACTGACGGACACATTGATACACTTGCACGCCTGACCCCTGACGGCTCAATACTGTATCAGGATCTGCATGATGATATGATGAACCAGCAGTTGCAGTCGTTTGGCCGTAAGATGACAGCACTGCCTTACATAGAGAATGACGGCCTGCCACGCACATACGCAAACTATCTGGTGACTAACGACAAGGTGCTTGTGCCTACATACGATTTGCCTACCGACGGTGAGGCACTGAGGATAATTGCAGAGGCTTTCCCTACCCGCAGGATTGTGGGCATAGATTGCCGCACACTCGTAAAATGGCATGGCTCGTTACATTGCGTGACAATGCAGTATTGAATGTTCGACGGAATACAAAATATCAGTTCATTAGCCGTTGTGGGGTTGGCGAAGAATGTGGGCAAGACGGTGACGCTGAACTGGCTCATTGATAATCTGTATAAGGAGAGAAGATTGGCGGTGACATCTATAGGTCTTGACGGCGAGGGCCTTGACCAGGTGACAAAGACTGAGAAACCGGAGATAACATTGTACGAGAATATGCTCTTCACTACTGCCGAAGGGCAGTACAGAGGGCGTCAGCTTTGTTCGGAGATATTGGGTATTGGCGAGATGACAGCTTGCGGACGCTTGGTGACTGCAAAAGTGCGTGAAGAGGGCAAGGTGATAATAACAGGCCCTGCAACTACGGCTGGAATATCCCATCTGCTGGAGGAATACAAGTCGAGAGGCGTTGACCTTGCGCTGGTGGATGGGGCATTGTCCAGAATGTCGCTTGCCTCGCCGGCAATAACCGAGGGACTGGTGCTTGCAACAGGTGCCGCTGTGGCGGTAAGTATGAACGAACTGGTGCAGAAGACAAGGTATGTATGCCAGCTGATAGACCTGCCGGTGTGTGATTTTCAGGACGAAAACCGTATAACGGTGCAGTCAGGTCTGGGCGGCGAAATTCCTGAGTTGCGCGACGACATTGCCACTATAGTGGTGCGTGGGGCAGTGGGCAACAGATTTGTTGAGAGGCTGAGAATGCAGAACCGCCAGATAAACATTGTGGTGAACGACTTCACCAAGATATTCGTGACGCAGGATTGCTATGCGCAACTGCTCAGAAGCAAGGTGAAATTCTATACAAGATACAGAAGCAGGTTGCTTGGCATTACGGTAAATCCATGGTCACCTGCGGGATATACACTGAACAGCCATGAACTGTGTGCAAGACTGTCTGACGCCATAGGCCGCCAGGCAATAAATGTGAGAGAATAAGATGACTCAAGTTTTTCAGGTATTAGCCCTGAAAGGGCGACATATACCAGCACAGGGCGTAAGCCCTGTGTATGAGATTGTTATTTTGTTTAAGTCCTGTAAGGACGACACATTTATTTTCACCGTATGTGCTATTTAATTCTGTCGTACCTACGGCACTTTATTGACACATTGACCATTTTCACACAGGGCTCACGCCCTGCGCTATACTCTTCCGTCCTTTCAGGACTTATTGTGACTTGTGAAACTTGAATAAGATGAACTTCAGACAATATATATTATCCCATTGCGAGGTGCATTCAGGCGTAGGCCGCAGGAAAATGCTTGAGGCTCTTGACTGCTGGATGACCTCACGGCAAGAGATAGAACAGGAATTTGACGCAACTATGGATGCTGACACCTCTGGCCGTGTGAAGCACGTGCTCTGTGGCGTGCAGGATATCCGTGACACTTTGAAGAGACTTGCCAACAATGAGGTGATGGACGACATACAGCTGTTCGAGATCAAGCACCTGGCAAGGGCAGCCCGCGAGATTGGAGGATATGATGTGGGTGAGGTCCTGAAACTGTTAGACCCTAATGCCGAGAATGTCGATACATTTTATATATACGACATCTATGATGAGAGGCTTGCCGAACTTCGCAAGCAATATAGGACAGACAATGACGCTGAGACGCTGGCAAAAGTGATGGAGGTGGAGGATGAGGTGAGGCAGAGGCTAAGCGTAAGGCTAAAAAGATATTCTTTAGAGCTTCTAGATATTCTAGAAAATCTAGGGCTTTTAGACTATAGAATCGGAAAGCGTGAGCTTTCAGAGAGAGAGGGTCTTTCAAGACCCGAAATAACAGATGACAACTGGTCTTTCAAGAGCCTTGTAAATCTTGAGGTGCGAGAGTCGATAGGCGAGCGTTACCAGCCTATAGACGTAAGTTTCGGCATGTCACCAACCCTTGTCACAGGTATGAATATGGGCGGCAAGACAGTGCTGCTGAAGGCTTTGGGAATGGCGCAGGAAATGTTGCAGCATGGATTTTTCGTGCCTGCTGATAAAGCGCAGATGTGTTTGGTTGACGGTGTTATGTACTCAATCGACGACAATCAGTCGGCCAGCGATGGTCTCTCGTCTTTTGCTGCAGAGATGTTAGGTATAGACAGCATAATCAAGACTATATCTGTCAACAGTAAAACACTTGTGCTGATAGACGAGCTGGCAAGGACAACAAACCCTGCAGAGGGCAGGATGATAGTGAATAGGGTGGTGGAGATATTGTGCCGTGCAGGCGTTCCTTCTTTTGTTACGACACATTATGACGGCATAGAGGGCAATGTCAGAAGATTACGTGTGAGAGGTCTGAAAGAGTTGTACGAAGGCGATTGGCGAGAGGCGATAGATTACAGTCTGGTCGAGACAGACAAGGATGAAGTGCCGCACGAGGCAATGCGCGTTGCCAAAGCCCTCGGCATCTCGTTCCTGAATTGAAAAAAATAATAATTTAAAAACAATACGCTTATGAAAAAGATTACGCAATTATTCGGTTTGGCCTTGTTGGCAATGTTGATGTTGGTTGGTTGCAAGAAAAAGGGCTCTGTCTATGAGAATGATGGCAGCGACATTATCCCGTTCCTCAACACAGAGACAATGCTTGTTGAACTCTGGGATATAAGTAATGGCAAATACATTGAACTGAACGACTCAGGCGTGGTTGCTATGTCGCAGATGCACGAGGGACTCTTCCTTGTCAATACAGTGGTTGACGGCCGTCTGCGTTACTATTACATAAACGAGGATGGCGAGCGTCAGTTTGGCGAGTATGCAAGTGCCTCTATCTTCTCGGACGGCAAGGCATGGGTGGCAGACCCGCAGAGCCATCTGAAAGCTATTGACCGTGAAGGTAATGTGCTTTTCGAATTTCCTGACGCACAGCGTGCAATGGCTTTTGTTGCAGGCACCTCTATTTATTATACAGTTGCCGGCGAGGTGGGTGTCGTGAACGACCAGGGTAAGGTGATTATCGAACCTTCTCTCGGCGTAGTTCTCGACCGTCTGAGCGACCGTGTGGTAACATCAGTTCGTGGACAGCTCTTCCTGCTTAACCGTGAGTTCAAGTCGTGGAACGATGGTATGGCATTCGACTCTGTAATCAACCAGGCTATCACCAATGCCGTTGAGTATGAGCAGATTCTTGACTGGACAAACATCGAGTATGTCAACCAGCAGCTGACTGCAAAGATGGACGAGGGCCAGATGATTGTCGTTACCGAGGATTCACTCTGGGGCGTGATGAACGAGCAGGGCAAGTATGTGATTGAGCCTAAGTTCCGTATGATGATTCCTGACGAAGACAAATATCTTGTGAAGATTGACTCTGTCTCTTGGGGTTGGTGTGACGCCAGTGGCAATATGATAAACAAGAAGCATTTCGAAGGCGCACGCCTCTTCAACGGCAATGACCTTGCACCAGTGAAGGTTGACGGTCTCTGGGGCTATGCAGACCTGAATGGCAAGATCCGCATAGAACCACAGTTTGTCGAGGCTTATTCGTTCAATGATGGCGAGAATGCTGTCGTTATAGACAAGAAGACAGACCTCCGTGGACTTATCGACACTCGTGGCAAGTGGGTGATGATGCCAGAATACAGCGACCTCTATCTCATCCCTGGCAAGAACAAGTACATGGTAGAGAAGAGTTACGGCTTTGCCTGCCGCCAGAGCAACGGCAAGTACATAATGCCATTCATCGGCCGTACAATCGACGACGACATGATGAAAGACTTCCTCGGACTTACCAGATATGCTGTCGCAACTTCCGACTACATCGAGATGGCAAAGGTTGCCAAGGCTCTCAAGACTGTTGTAGAAGATCAGCAGGTTATCACGGCAAAGCAGCTCGCCCACAAGGCTGACATCTCGGAGGCTGAACTCGACCGCCGTAATGGTCAGGATATCGTGATGAGGGAATTTTCGATGTCAGATTCTCTGCTCGTCACAGTCACTGCAACGCAGGTCAACGTCCGTGCCTCGGTATATACCGGTTGGTATTACAGCCCATACCAGGTACTCTACGTGGGCTCTAATCCTATCAAGAATTTCCGTTACGACATTCAGGTTCGTGGACGTATCGGCGAACGTTATCAGGATTTCCTTGAGGCTCTGCGCAACGAAGGTGTCGAGTTTGAATATACAAACGAGAACTACGTGATTATCAATGTTAAAAGATAAAAAGTGCAAAATATTTGGTAGATTGCAAGAAAAGTTGTAACTTTGCAGGCTGGAAAATAAGTAAAATAAAGATAATATGCAACAGTCAAAAGTAGGATTGGATTTTAAGAAAGTGGAGTATGCAAAGCAGGTTGCGAAAAACATCGCTGACGATGTGCAAGGCTTTGTGGAACAGTACACTACAGTTGCCGTTGAGCGTACCATCTGTCGCTTGTTAGGCATTGACGGAGTGGATGCAAATGGCGTTCCATTGCCAAATGTGGTGGTTGACCAGATCAAGGAGAATGGCGTGCTCGGCGAGGGTGTCGTATTCTTTTTGGGCAACGCAATGATTGAGACAGGCCTTCAGCCACAGGAAATAGCAGAAAATGTTGCCGACGGCAAGCTGGACATAACCAAGCAGAAGGTTCACACTCAGGAAGAGATAAACAAGGCTCTTGAGCCTATCATAAACGAGAATATCGAGCGTATCAAGGCTCGCCGTGCACGTCGCGAGAAATATCTCCAGACAATAGGCGAAGGTCCTAAACCTTACCTCTACGTGATTGTTGCAACAGGTAATATCTATGAGGATGTTGTTCAAGCTCAGGCTGCTGCACGTCAGGGTGCTGACGTCATCGCAGTTATCCGTACAACAGGTCAGTCTCTGCTCGACTATGTGCCATTCGGTGCTACAACCGAGGGCTTCGGCGGAACGTTCGCTACCCAGGAGAATTTCCGTATCATGCGTAAGGCTCTCGACGAGGTGGGCGAGGAGGTTGGCCACTATGTACGCCTCTGCAACTATTGCTCAGGCCTCTGTATGCCGGAGATTGCCGCCATGGGTGCTCTCGAAGGCCTTGACGTCATGCTCAACGACGCCCTCTATGGTATCCTCTTCCGCGACATCAACATGCAGCGTACACTGGTTGACCAGTTCTTCAGCCGTGTAATCAACGGCTTTGCAGGTGTCATCATCAACACTGGCGAGGATAACTACCTCACTACTGCCGATGCTTACGAAGAGGCTCACACAGTGCTTGCTTCAGACCTCATCAACGAGCAGCTTGCTGCCATAGCAGGCCTGCCTGAAGAGCAGATGGGTCTCGGTCACGCATTCGAGATGGACCCTATGCTTGAGAACGGTTTCCTGTATGAGCTGGCTCAGGCTCAGATGACCCGCGAGATATTCCCTAAGGCAACACTCAAATACATGCCTCCTACCAAGTTCATGACAGGAAACATCTTCCGTGGACATATACAGGATGCCATGTTCAACATCATCGGTAACTGGACTCACCAGGGCATTCAGCTTCTCGGTATGCCAACCGAGGCTATCCACACTCCATTCATGAGCGACCGTTTCCTCTCTATCGAGAATGCCAAGTATATCTTCAACAACATGAAGAACATCGGCGAGGAAGTGGAATTCAAGGATGGCGGTATAGTAAAGACACGTGCTGCAAAGGTGCTTGGCGATGCTATCGCATTGCTTGAGGTGCTGCAGAAGGATGGCTTGTTCAATGCCCTTGAGCAGGGTAAGTTCGGTGATGTGAAACGTCCAAAGAATGGCGGTAAGGGTCTCGACGGCGTGGCAAAGAAGTGCAGCCACTACACCAACCCATTCATCGCACGTATGATGAACAGATAATAATTATCAATTGTCAATTATCAATTCTCAATTAAAATGAGCGAAGGATTATATTCAATGGAGGCAAAGGATTACGACAAGACCCTTGACCTCACCAAGATAAAGCCATACGGCGACACAATGAACGACGGAAAGGTGCAGATGAGTTTCACATTGCCTGTGCAGGACGGCGACGAGGCTGTCGAAGCTGCCAAGCAACTCATGCTGAAACTCGGTTTCACCAATCCGCTGGTGGTATATCACCAGGAACTGACCAAAGGTTTCACTTTCTTCAACTGCTACGGCTCTTGCACGCAGACTGTCGATTTCACCTCTATCCATGTTCCAAAGGTTGACTCGAACAAGATGTCAATGGAGGATTGCGATGAGTACATCAAGAAGAATATCGGACGCAAACTGGTTGTGGTAGGTGCTTCAACAGGTACTGATGCCCACACAGTGGGTATTGATGCCATCATGAACATGAAGGGCTATGCAGGCCACTATGGCATCGAACGTTACGAGATGTTCGAGGCTCTGAACATGGGTTCTCAGGTGCCTAACGAGGAGTTCATCGCCAAGGCTGTCGAGATGAAGGCTGACGCATTGCTCGTCTCTCAGACAGTTACACAGAAGGACGTTCATATCCAGAACCTCACAAACCTCGTCGAGTTGCTTGAGGCAGAGGGCTTGCGCGACAAGATGATTCTCATCTGCGGTGGTCCTCGCATCACTCATGAGTTGGCTAAGGAACTCGGTTATGATGCAGGTTTCGGCATGAACACATTTGCTGACGATGTCGCTTCTTACGTTGCAGAAGAGGTCGCTCGTCGCATGAATAAATAAGTAAATAAAAACACATTAATTATACTATGGACAAAAATATGATTCGCGAGGTCATCGCACGTCGTTGCGCCCTCGAATTGCATGATGGTGATGTTGTCAACTTGGGTATTGGTCTTCCAACTATGATACCTAACTATCTGCCAAAAGGCGTGACAGTTACACTTCAGTCGGAGAACGGCCTTCTTGGCATGGGTCCTACTCCAGAGGAGGGCAAGGAGGATAAGTACTTTACTAACGCAGGTGGCGGTTTCATTACTGCATTGAGTGGTGCTTCGTCTTTCGACAGTGCAACCTCTTTCGGTTATGTACGTGGCGGTCACGTTGATGTTACATTCCTTGGTGCTCTTCAGGTTGACGAGAAAGGTAATCTTGCCAACTGGATGATTCCTGGCAAGAAGACTCCTGGCATGGGTGGCGCAATGGACCTTCTCGTTGGTGCAAAACGTGTTATCCTTGCTATGGAACATACTGCCAAGGGTGCTCCTAAAATCCTTAAGGAGTGCACTCTTCCTCTGACTGCTGCTGGCGAGGTTGACATGATTATCACCGAAATGGGTGTCATGGTAGTTACTCCTAAGGGTATCGAGCTGACCGAAATCAATCCTGAGTTCACAGTAGAACAGGTTCAGGCTGCTACCGAGGCTCAGCTTATCATTTCCAAGGACCTTAAGGAGATGCGCTTCTAAGTTATGGATTACAACTATCTTAAGATAAACGAGGAAGGTGCCATCTGCACGATGACAATCTCTGCCCCTAAGTCGCTCAACGCCCTCAACCATTTCATTCTTGAGGAGATTGACCACTTTGTGAACAATCTCCCAGCCGCAACACGTGTGCTCATCATCACTGGCGATGGCGAGAAATCCTTCGTTGCCGGTGCCGATATCTCCGAGATGGCTGGCTTCAACGAGGCTGAGGGACTGAAGTTCGGCCAGTATGGTGCAGAGGTGTTCCGCAAGATTGAAGACCTCCCTATTCCTGTGATAGCTGCCATCAACGGCTTTGCATTAGGTGGCGGCTGCGAGATTGCAATGGCTTGCGACATACGTGTTGCTGCCGACAATGCAGTGTTCGGTCAGCCAGAGGTGAAATTAGGCATCATTCCTGGTTTCTCCGGCACTTACCGCCTTGCAAAACTCGTAGGCCAGGGAATGGCGAAAGACCTCATCTATACAGGCCGTAACATAAAGGCTGACGAGGCTCTCCGCATAGGTCTCGTAAATGCCGTGCTGCCTCACGACGAGATGATGCCGTATGCCATGAAGCTTGCCTCGATGATTGTAGCAAACGCTCCAAAGGCTGTCGCTTTCGCAAAGCAGGTGATAAACGAGAATTACGACCTCAACCGTACTGAGGGACTTGCTCTTGAGAACCGTGCTTTTGCAGCTTGTTTCGCAACGGAGGACCAGAAAGAGGGTATGGATGCTTTCCTCAACAAGCGTAAAGCTGCATTCGAAAATAAATGAGTTTCCAAGCCGTCCTGAAAGGACAGAAGAACATAGCCCAGGGCAACGCCCTGGGAAGAATATGCAGTACAAAAACGCCCTGAAAGGGCAAAAGAACTAAACTATATAAACAATTACCAATATGAAAATCTGTGTTATAGGAACTGGCACGATGGGTGCCGGTATCGTTCAAGCATTTGCTCAGGCTGGTATGCCAGTCGTCATGAAGAGCCGTTCAGAGGCAAGCCTTGAGAAAGGTCTCGCTAAAATAAAGAAAGGTCTCGCCAAACTTGTCGAGAAGGGCAAGGTTACTCAGGAGTATATGGACCAGACAGTGGCTAACATCACCACTACTACTGATTATAACGCATGTGCCGACTGCGACCTTGTAATAGAGGCTGCTGTCGAGGCAATGGATATGAAGAAGGAGCTGTTCGCTATGCTCGACGGCATCTGCAAGCCAGAGGCTATCATCGCAACAAACACCTCTTCTCTCTCAATCACCGAGATTGCTGCCGCAACAAAGCGTGGCGACAAGATTATCGGTATGCACTTCTTCAACCCTGCTCCTGTCATGAAGCTTGTCGAGGTTATCCGTGGCCTCACCACTTCTGACGAGACATACGCAACAATCAAGGAACTTGTCGAGAAGATTGGCAAGACTCCTGTCGAAATCAAAGAGGCTCCAGGTTTCGTTGTAAACCGTATCCTCATTCCTATGGTCAACGAGGGCGTTGGCATTCTTGCTGACGGCGTTGCTTCTGTCGAGGATATTGATACTGCCATGAAACTCGGTGCAAACCATCCAATGGGTCCTTTGGCACTTGGCGACCTCATCGGTCTTGACGTCTGCCTTGCTATCATGGAGGTTCTCCATTCTGAGTTTGGCGACAAGTATCTCCCTCACCCACTTCTCCGCAAGATGGTTCGCGCCGGCAAGCTCGGACGCAAGAGTGGCGAAGGTTTCTATAAATATTAAAAATAATACGACAATATGGATTTCAATTTGAACAAAAAACAGGCTCTGTTCCAGCAGATGATCCGTGAGTTCGCCGAGAAAGAGGTGAAACCACTGGCTGCTGAAATCGACGAACTGGAGCGTTTCCCAATGGAGACAGTCGAGAAATTGGGTAAAATCGGTGTCATGGGTATTCCTGTACCTACTCAGTATGGCGGTGCAGGTGGCGACAACCTGATGTATTCTATTGCAGTCGAGGAACTCTCACGCTGCTGCGCTACAACCGGTGTCGTTGTCTCTGCTCACACTTCTCTCTGCGTTGCCCCTATCCTTGAGCATGGAACAGAGGAGCAGAAGATGAAATACATTCCAAAACTTGCTTCTGGCGAATGGATTGGTGCTTTCGGTCTTACTGAGCCAAACGCAGGTACAGATGCTGCAATGCAGCAGACTATGGCTGTTCTTGATGGCGACCACTATGTGCTCAACGGTACTAAGATATTCATCACCAATGCCAACTATGCAAGCGTATTCGTGGTATTTGCCATGACTGACAAGTCGAAGGGCAACAAGGGTATCTCTGCTTTCATCGTTGAAAAGGACTTCCCTGGATTCTCTATCGGCAAGAAAGAGAAAAAGTTGGGTATCCGTGGTTCTGCAACTGCTGAGTTGATTTTCGAGAACTGCATCGTGCCAAAGGAGAACCTCCTCGGCGAAGAGGGCAAGGGCTTTGCCATCGCTATGAAGACTCTCGACGGTGGTCGTGTAGGTATTGCTTCTCAGGCTCTTGGTATCGCTCAGGGTGCTATGGACGAGACAGTTAAATATACTAAGGAGCGTAAACAGTTTGGTCGCTCTATCGCACAGTTCCAGAACACTCAGTTCCGCATGGCTGAACTCGAGACAAAGGTTCAGGCTTCCCGCCTGCTCGTTCGTTCTGCTGCTTTCAAGAAAGACCAGCATGTTCCATTCTCTGCAGATGCTGCAATGGCTAAGTTGTTTGCTGCCGAGACTGCAATGGAGGTTACTACAAAGGCAGTTCAGTTCCATGGTGGTTACGGCTACACACGTGACTATCCTGTTGAGCGCATGATGCGTGACGCTAAGATTACTGAAATCTACGAGGGTACTTCTGAGGTTCAGCGTATGGTTATCGCTGGCAAGTTGTTTAAATAATAAAATCACCACATTATGAAAATAGTTGTTTGTATAAAACAAGTGCCAGATACCACTGATGTGAAAATCAATCCTCAGACTGGTACTATCATCCGCGAGGGTATTCCAAGCATCATGAACCCTGACGACAAGGGTGGTTTGGAACTTGCTCTCCGTCTGAAAGACGAATTCGGTGCACACGTTACCGTTATCACAATGGGTCCTCCACAAGCAGATGCTGTTCTCCGTGAGGCATACGCTATGGGCGTTGACCGTGCCATCCTGTTGACTGACCGTGCATTTGCCGGTGCTGATACTTTGGCTACCTCTCACGCTCTTGCATTTGCACTGAACTGCATCGAGCACGACCTCATCATCACTGGCCGTCAGGCTATCGATGGTGATACTGCTCAGGTAGGTCCTCAGATTGCTGAGCACCTCAAGATGGCTCAGATCTCTTACGTTGCCGACGCTAAGTTTGATGGCAAGGATCAGTTCATCGTTACCAAGGAACTCGAAGATGGCTATCAGAAACTTGAGGTTCACACCCCATGCCTCTTCACCGTTCTTGCAAGTGCCATCAAGCCACGCTACATGTCAGTTCGTGGTATCTGCGAGGCATTCGACAAGGAGGTTGAGATATGGACTGTTGCCAACATCAACGCTGACCCTGAGAAACTCGGTGGCAAGGGCTCTCCAACACGTGTGAAGAAGTCGTTCGCTAAGGCTCTCAAGCAGCCAGGTGAGGTCAAGGAGGGTACACCAGAAGAACTCGTTGACATCATAGTTGCTAAACTCAAAGAGAAATTCATCATTTAATCAAGGAGGGCAATAGATATGAATAAAGCAGATTATAAAAACGTATTCGTTTTCGTTGAGCAGCGTGGTGGCGTTATCCAACCAGTTGCT
>JAZRYS010000108.1:0-1363 GCA_045600865.1 Candidatus Aphodosoma sp. | reverse complement strand
CTTTCGAAGGGGCAGTGACAACAAAGTCATCAGCGTACCTTGCTAAGTGTACTTTAGCCTTCGGAAGATTTTCCTCAAGAAGTTTCTGCATCCCGTCAAGCGTCATATTAGCAAGAATCGGAGAAATAATTCCTCCCTGCGGGGTTCCTTTATCAGTTGGGAAAAGTTTCCCTTCAAATATGAAACCTGCTTTAAGGAATTGTGAGAGAATTGAAACGTCCATGGGGATATGAGTCTTCAGCCATTCATGGCTGATACCGTCGAAACATCCCTTAATGTCTCCTTCAAGAATCCAGACCGGTGCACTTTTTCTGCTTAGAATACTAAATAAATATTCAAGCACATCTTGAGCGCATCTTCCCAGACGGAAACCAAATGAATGGGTATCTGCCAGGGTTTCTGCGACAGGACTGAGAGCTGAGGCATACAGTGCCTGCATTGCTCTGTCGTACATGGTTGGGATTCCTAAGGGTCGTTTGGCGTTCTTCTTCCCTTTCTTCTCAATGAATACTCGCTTTAGTGGTAAAGCGTGGTAGTGCTTATCTGTAAGGGATAACGCGCCTCTCATTTTTGATGAGGGTGTGTTCCAAAGTTCACCATCTATTCCAGCGGTTCGTTTTCCGCGGTTGGAGGTAACTTTTCTTACAGCTAAGAGTTTAGCGTAGTACGAATGGGTTAAAAGATATGTGAGCCTCTTAACCTTATTCCAGTTTTCTTCAAGTGTTGCTTTGGCGATTCGAGTTTGCAGCCGCTTAACATGTTTCTCTGCTTTCTTCCAGTCGATGGAGTTCCATTGACTGGTGAGGGAATTCATGTCCGGCAAGTTCTCAGAGTGTTTCTCTGTAGTTGAAGCTTTGTCGTTCATTAGTTTGCCTCTGTCTTCGTCATGAAATACCTTTGACACGTCAGCACCCTTTGGGGTTGAGGAGTTCCTCTATCCTCTTCGTTACAAAGAGGCATTTGCTTCTTGTCAAATCCTACACCTCCTGTCCTGTTTCTTGCCTCACGGTTTGATACCTCGTTTAAGAGGAGGACATGAGGGTTATCACGTTCCATAAAGTGAATAATTGTGTATGTTTTAGGAGCCGCCTCTAAGCCGGGAGGGTGTATCCATTCGTTGAGATATGATTCGATTATCTCAACTTCCTCCGTACCATTTTGGTTAATGTGTATCAATCCGTTTCACATTTCTTGCGTTACGACTCTTACAGCGATTCACATGTGTTCTCCATGACATACTTACTCTGGCAGTAGACAGATTCGGATTATCTGTTTTCCCACGTTGTCCCGCTGGCTTTACACCTATCTGTTGCCAAATACGCATACAGCGGTAGAGTTACCCTGAATGGATAGGGTAGCTGTT
>JAZRYS010000107.1:0-5623 GCA_045600865.1 Candidatus Aphodosoma sp. | reverse complement strand
CACTTGGAAGTTAATATTTGGTAATGTCGGTGTTTAAGGCTAATTTTGCAACGTATTTCTACCGCGGAGTATTTCCATAAAGGCGGTTGTGAAACAAGTTCGGAAGATTCCCACTCAGTTGACAATGGTTGACGCGAGGGAACAGCGAAGAACTAGTTGAAAACTTCCAGTAGAGGAAATACTCCAATATGTGACTTGGTGAAGTCTGTTGACAATGGTGATGATACGTTGACAATGATTGACAAGTGTCTCATGCTTCCTGTACTATAGTCTAGGCTATGATACTTTGAAAAGTTGACAATAGGGAACGAAGAAGAATTATGAGAGACAGAATGGGAACTTGCCGTCGAAAGTTTCGATGATCTTGTTCACAAATGAATTTTCTTCCCTTAGTTGACATCGGTAGACAACCGTTTACATATAGTTACACATGCGGTGGAATACATTTTTGAGAAAATCGTCAAACCAAAAATGTATAGACATGGCAAAATTAAAGAAATGTGCCCATTGTGGCAAGATGTTCAAGACTGAAAAGGCTACACAGATGTATTGTTCGCTTGAATGCGCAGAAGCAGCCATTGCAAAGCAGAAGCAATGGAATGATGTACTCGCCCCTGTGGCAAATGTGCTTGAACTGGAGTACTTGACATTCTCCAAGGCAGCAACGCTGATGGGATGCTCCCGTCAGTATGTTTACAAACTCGTGGCTGAGGGTAAGCTTCCTGCATCCCGACTCAGCAATCGCATGTCATTCATCAAGCGTGAGGACATAGAGAAGATGCTTCAAGGCAATCCGTATTACCGCGTGCTGCCTATCGGCATTAAGAGAAGAAAGAAAGAAACAACAACAAGTGATGGTACAGAACAAGTGCCTTCATTCGACTTCTACAAGTACATAACCCTTGAAGAGGCTATGAAGAAGTACAGTGTCAGCAATACTACAATATATAATAAGGTGAAGTCTGGCAATGTTCCCGTATGCCGCATCGCTGGCAGGATGTACTATGACAGAGCGATGCTAGAGATGGTAATGAACCAATACGTACAATCACGGAAGTCATCCCTGCATTCCTCAATGTCAACCTCAGTTTCACCTCTTGTCGTTAAGGACGAGGATTTGGAATGGCTTCCGGTCAATGATTGTGCAAACCTGTACCACAAGACACCAGCAGCCATGAAGACATTTGTATATCGATATGATGTTCCTGCCTGTTGGATAGATGGCAAGCGCTATTATTCCAAGAACCACCTTGATTCTTTACTGACCCAGCACAGCGAAGACTGCGGAAAATATTACACAATCTCGCAGCTCTATAATATCTTTGGTATCGAGAAGGCCAAAGCTACTACTTTTTGTCAGCAGAATGGCATTAGAATGATAAAACAGAACAGACGCAATCTGTTTCTGAAGAAAGATGTTGACAGACTGATGTCCATGCGAGAGTAGAATAACCGATAATAAAGACTCTGATTTCGTTTCATTTCTGTAAAATCATGAAACATTTCTCAAAAAAATGCTAAAAAAGCCGTATTAAGACAGAACGTTTTGCGTGATTTTTGGTGCGAGATGATTTTTTCAGTAATTTTGCGCCCGCTTTGAAAATCAGAGCCATGGACAGTTGATGTCTTAAACCCTCATAACTGAGGACAACATGACACTGCCATGTATTCGTGAATTATAAACATTATCTTACAAAATGAAAGAAAAAGAGAAATGACAACAATTTGCAAGACTGTGACACTTCGCAGTCGCAAGATTAAGAACGGCACCCAGCTGTCGTTTTATCTGGACTACTATCCAGGCTACCGTGACGAAGAAACCATGAAGACCATCCGTCACGAGTCGCTTGGCATCTACATCTATGCCAAACCTAAAAATCAGCGTGAAAGGGAGTACAACGAAACCATGACTGAGAAGGCGGAAGCCATCCGCTGCAAGCGCTTCGAGAGTATTGTCAACGAACGGTTTGACTTCTTTGACAAGGAAAAACAGAAGGGAGATTTCCTCGAGTACATCAGGAAGAAATCTGCTAGGCGCGATGACAACCGCTATGAACAGGTACATAAGCACTTTTCTGACTTCTGTAAGGGCAGATGCACATTTGGTGAAATTACCGTGGAACTATGTCAGCGGTTCCGTGAGCATCTTCTTACCACCAACTCCACCAAGTCAACAAAACATCCAAAGCCCCTGAGCCGGAACACCGCAGCACTATACTGGTCATCATTCAGAGGTCTTCTGCACATAGCCTACAAGGAGCACAAGATCATTGAGAATCCAAATGGATTTCTTGAGAAGATAGAAAAACTGCCGACGGACAAGGAAAGCCTGTCGGTACAGGAGGTCTATACCCTTGCGGAAACGGAGTGTGACGTCCCTGTCCTGAAAATGGCATTCCTGTTTGCCTGTCTCACCGGACTTAGAAAGAGCGATGTCAGACGACTCACATGGCGCATGTTCCAACTGTACGGCAATGGAGGCATCTTCGTGAAGATACGCATGCAGAAGACAGGCCAGTTCATCAACAACCCTATCAGCGAGGAGGCACTGAACCTTATCGGCTACTACGACAATGCAGAGGGACGTAATCCCGATGAGCTCGTGTTCCCTTCATTGAATGAAACCATGACCAAGGAGCCTTTGAAGAAATGGATTGCCTCTGCAGGAATAACCAAGCATATCACCTTCCATTGCTCCCGACATACCTTCGGCACGCTGCAGGTGGAAGCTGGCACAGCCATCTATGTGGTACAGAAAATGCTCGGACACAAGAATGTCTCAACCACAGAGATCTACGCACAGATGGGTGACTCGCAGAAACGCGCGAGTGTCGACCGGATATCCCTGAAGCCAAAGACTCAACAACAACTAAGAATAGTCAGAGGCACGAACGCCCCAACAGCTGATACGATAGACAATAACGATACTCTAAAAAAATTCAACAACAAAAACACAGACACAATGAATTACACTAGAAACAACAGCGAGCAGTTCACATTCCCTCACAATGATGGAGCTATGAACAAGTGATGAACCAGACAACCGGACTGTCATTCAATGACATTCCGCAGGCAATGGCAACCCTGCTCGAAAGGCAGGAGCGACTTGAAGAGAAAATACTGGCTCTTCAGCAGTATATTGTCCAGTATTGTGTAGCAGACCACCACTATCCGATGTCCGTGGAAGAGACATCGGAATATACGGGCATTCCTGTCTCCACCATCTATGAAATGCTGGAGCGCAGGGAACTGCCCGGCTGTAAGATGGGTAAACGTTGGCAGATCTACCGTGATGATGTTGACAGGACACTCGAGGCACACCGAATATCACAGGTGCCTCTCACGGCAGAGGAGCAGAATGCACAGATACTCGCATCAAAGAGGCGCAAGCCGAGGAATGCGGGCAGGTATGACCATCTTGTGCAACCTCAGCAAACGGATAGGTCTGTCCGACTGCAACCATTGAATGCTGGCAAAGGATTATCTCACCAATCTGGGATTACCTAATGCTGACAATGGGAGCAACTCTTATTCCCTTTCCCCTTTTTACTTCTTCATCATCAACCAACTATCAGCTTGGACACAGAACGTCAGCTTCAAAGGAGTTGGCGAAGGCTTTGCTATGCCTAAATGTGGCATATACAGCCATCATTATCCAATGGGATAGCTGGGACATGACAGATAGTATTAACAGCGTGTGGAGGTGGGACACGATAGTCTCACTTCCCACAATAAAACAAGAAAACTCATGGACTATACAAATGTAAGATACAGCCTGACACTAAACGACAAGCAGATAGAAGCATTGTCTGACAACAACTGTAAGATTAACCGTATGATGTGCCTACATACCATGCTAAGACTTGCAGGTATGGAACCCTCAACTGTAACAAAGAAAGGTTTCTCGGGTAAGACACAGGCAGGTCAGTTTATAATAGAGATGGAGAAACTTGCTGAGCTGATCGGTGGTGACAAAAAGACTGCCGAACGTATTGTTGCTGACTTTGTACGCTTGGGTCTTATAGAGAAGCAAGGCAACAACCGAACCACCCTCATCACAATAAAGTGCTTGTCAGTCTGGTTTTGCGAAGGACACATAACGATCAGGAATCCTTTCTTCAATATCAATCCTATCGTACTTCCCAAGAAGCCAAGAAAGGTATATCAGAAGAAACAGTGTGTCTCAGCAGAAGACGAAACAGACGGCACTCATATTGACGATGGCAACTACGGTGTCAAACCTGAATCTGATGAGACACAAAGCACATCTGCTTCAATAGACATAATGGATCCAGCAAGTACAGATAATATCATTGAGCCAACTTCCGTTGAAAGTGATATAGATTCTTCTGCCCTTATTTCCTACGAACAGGGGGTGAGCAATGCCGTTGAGGGTACTTGCAATGATTGCGATACAGAAGCGAAAACAACCAACATCGTAGTCAAAGACAAAGCAGAAGACGTATCATCAACAGAAAGCCATCAGGCTCATTTTCAAAGACCACCAGAAACAAAAAACTGACGAAGAAAGAGCGTCGGATTCAGAAGAGACTTCAACAAAAAGGAGGTAAACATTGGCGCAGCGAGCAGGGATGAAAATGACTTGTCATGTTATAGCCCACTATAACTACGAGACTATGCTTTCGTAGTTGTGGGCTCTGCCGAGAGCAATGGCAAAGTAAAAGCTATCTGATTACACGGAATTTACTAGAAAATCCTTCGTAATCGCTATGCTTTTACATGACAATCAGATAGCGTTTACCACACTACTGATTTACAATGACTTTGCAAGAGCATTGTAACGAAGCAAGGAGTGACTCTCTCCCTGCACCCACCAATCAAGGCGCTGCCCTGATACCCCGATTTATTCATTACAATTTTAGCAAACACAAAATACCATACATCATGGAACAAAAAGTATCAAAAGCTTCCGATCATGTGAAGCCATGTAATATAGCACAGAGTGAAGCACACAACAGGAGAGACACAGAATACATCAAGTCTCTCAATCCTGCAAAACTCTACGTACGAACAGAATTGTCACACAGGAACGAGTCGTATGTCTCACCTGAAATGGAAGGCAAAACCCTCCAACAACATTATGACTTTATAAAGGTCATGGTGAAGGACAAGACTAAACGCTCCATGCAGGAGAAGGACGTTCTGTTGAAGAACGGCAAAACTCGCAAGGGTGCATCACCGATTCGTGAGAGTGTTGTTAACATCAAGGAATGTACCACAATGGAAGATTTGCTTCGCTACGTTCGTGAGGTAGAACGCAGGAAGGGCATCCATGCCTTGCAAATCCATATTCACAAGGACGAGGGATATTTTGAGAATCCTGATGATCCGTCAACATGGAAGCCGAACTATCATGCTCACATCATATGGGACTGGATGGATCACTCCACTGGCAAGTCATGGAAACTCGACGAGAAGGACATGAGTGAAATGCAGACTCTCGTAGCTAAGACACTCGGCATGGAGCGTGGTACGGCAAAGGTTGAGACACACCTTGACCATCTGGAGCGTAATGATTACATTCTTCAGAAGCAGAGGAACGAGATGGAAAGCATAGCAAAAGCCAAGGCTGTAGCTGAGACACAAACTGCCGAACTCAAAG
>JAZRYS010000106.1:0-1121 GCA_045600865.1 Candidatus Aphodosoma sp. | reverse complement strand
GATGATGCGGAGAAGTTTCTGGGCGTTCTTAGCAAGAATGTCTATGAATTCATGAAGAACCGAGTTGAAGAATATAATAAGCAGTTCGGTACCAATTACGATGAGGATTTCATACAGCAAAACATGACCGAATTCAAGTTGGTACCATTACCAGACTTGCATTTCTCTGACGTACAGGATGATGTCAAGAGACGTGCCTCTCGTTCCACCGTTTACGAGATGATAGGCATTGCGCTTCTGATTATCCTCATTGCCTTCATCAATTTTGTCAACTTCTTTGTGGCATTGGTTCCCGAGAAGATGCGTTCCGTTAATATCCGCAAGGTGTTTGGCGCATCACGTTCGTCACTCATTTGGGAGTTTGTCAAGGAGGCGCTCATTTATGTGGGAGTGGCCATTGTGCTTGCTTGTGTCCTGATACTGGCAATATCCAAGAGTTCGATCAATGAACTGACAGATGGAGGCATAGGCTTCGACCAGAATCTACTCACTTTTGGAGTTTTGATTCTCGTATCGGTGGTGTTTGCTGTCCTTTCGGCTTTATTTCCAGCGTTGTACGTCACACGTGTTGATGCAGCCATGGGTGTGAAAAGCGGATTCTCCCGCAGTCGTGCAGGCTTGGTGTTGCGTAAGACACTTATCACCTTTCAGTTGTCAGCTGCCGTTGCGATGATGATTATCTCGGCAGTCTTCTACATGCAGTATCGACACATGACTACTCAGCAGTTAGGCTTTGACAAAGAGAATCTCTATGTAGCAGGTATTCCATTTTATAAGTCCGAAATCAAATCGAGGGTGGAAGGTATAACCGGTGTAAAAGCCGTTACAGCATCGAATAATCGAGTGACAGGTAATGCTGGTATGACACATGCCGTTGCAAAGGATGGTATTACGCTTACTATTAAGGTTCGCAAGGTGTTGCCTAACTACCTGGATGTGGTGGGTATTCCTCTTATTGCTGGCGAAGGCTTTACGGATAGCAATGCAGGTTCGATAATTGTAGAAGAGGCAATGAAGGGTTTCGGCGATGAACAGAAAATACAGGAGCTTATCTCGATATCCAATGACTACAAGCTTACAGGTTTCTGCGTCAACACCAATAGCAAACCTGCTACAGATAA
>JAZRYS010000105.1:0-14289 GCA_045600865.1 Candidatus Aphodosoma sp. | reverse complement strand
TTCTCTTCTATTTCTCTGTCTGACAATTTGTTGACTATGCAATCTCTGACAATTGCAATTCTCTCTTCTCGAGAATAAATACTTTTTCCCATAGTGGTTTCATTTGTGTCAACATATTTCAGGACAAGACATTGCACATCATATTGTCATGTCAGAATTTGTTTTGCTGATGTGAGATGTCAGTAATGTTCAGCAACTGTGGCAAACTTCGGTAATTGACCAAGGCAATTTGACCAGCCTGGTTCTCGAAATCTCCATTATATACGATTGCCTGACGGAACACTGGCGTGTTTATCCACTCTGGCAGTTTGCGTATCGTATCCTCAAAACTCGGATTGTAGGTCATCGATGATTTGACCTCTATGGCTGTTATTTCGCCCTCTTGCTTTAGAAGCACATCCACCTCCTTCTGATTGCTGTCGCGATAGAAATACACTCCCCCGTCACGTCCTTGATTGTAACGGTGTTTCAGACATTCCATAACTACCATGTTCTCGAAGATTGCCCCTCGCATTTTGTCACGTCCAAGTTGTTTCGGGGTCTCTATGTCAAGCAGATAACAAGCCAATCCCGGATCAACGAAATACAGTTTGGGCGTCTTTACCAATCGTTTGCTTATATTTTCATAATATGGCGGCAACAACACAATCAAATATGATGCCTGCAATACGCTGAGCCAATGAGATATGGTTTTGCTGTCAACTCCTAATTCCGCACCAAGTTCTGACGCATTGAAAAGAGATCCTACTCGTGCGGCACACAGTTTCATGAATTTCATGAACTGCAACTGGTCTTTGATATTTAGCAAATCGCGTACGTCTTTCTCGAGATAAGTCTTTACGTATGATGGATAGAAATACCGTCCGGTATTCTTGCCAGAGATTACGGCAGGATAGAAACCATTGAATAACAGTTGGTTGATTTCGTTATTTTTGGTAGAATCAGCAGATTCTTCCAATGACATTGGCAGTAATTCAAATATGCCAGACCTGCCTGGTAGAGACTCGCTCAATTCGTGCAGCAATTCGAAATTGCTACTGCCGGTAAGCAGGAACTTGCGGTCGGGGTTGTCATCGACAATGCCTTGGATATACTCCATCAATTGTGGCACTTTCTGAACCTCATCTATCATCATGCCACTTTCCGTCTGGTGCAGGAATGCCACGGGGTCATTGATGGCAAATTCACGTATGTGTACATCCTTCAGACTGTATCTGTCATAATCAGGGAAAAGGTGCTTGAGCAAAGTTGATTTGCCCGATTGACGAGGCCCTGTCACAGATATTACAGAGAAATATTTAGCAGCTTGAAGTATCTCCTGTTCGATTTTTCTGTTTATATATTTCTCGTTCATAAGTCAGATATTTTATGTAAATTCGGAATGCAACTCCAAGATTGCATAAAAAAATATGTGTTTATATATTGCTAATGCATTATGATACAGTGCAATGAAGTAAAAACACTATCAATCATCAAGATGAATGCAAAGTTACGATGTTTTTTTGATATGACAATGAATTTGTAATGATTTTTTTTGTGCGAAAATAAAATCTTTTTTCGTACCTTTGCTGCCGAAAATGTTGGAAAAGTGGCGTAGTAACCCTAAAAATGTGTTGGAAGAGTGGCATTATAAAGATGAGTAAAATTCCAGTTCAGCAGAACTGGAATTTTACTCCATCGAACAGACCTTTGTCGGTCAGTTTGAGTTCGGGTATCACAGGCAATGCCATGAATGCAAGTGTCATGTAAGGTGCCTTGAAGCGGCAACCTATCTCTGACGCCTTTTTCTTAAGTTCAATATGCTTTTGACCGACAGCTGCGCCATCTTCTGGCGACATCAGTCCTGCTATAGGCAGTGCCAGCTGCATCACCTCTTTGCCGTCAACGACACAGAATCCGCCTTTGCTCTCAACCAAGGTGTTGATGGCACGAACAATCTCTTCGTCAGTCACGCCAAGGGCTATGATGTTATGACTGTCGTGGGCTATCGTTGAGGCTATGGCACCACGTTTCAGACCAAACCCCTTGATGTAACCAACGGCAGGCTTTGCCTCGTTGTAACGGTTATAGACAATCAGTTTCAGAACATCATCGTCTGTCGTTTCATGCTCCTCGCAACGGGTATAGAGTTGGCCTTCAGAGGCAACAATCACCTTCACTTTGCCATTGGCAGTATGTGCTATCTCCTCAACAGACAAGGGTTTTGCGTTGAAGTTGTTAAGAACCACTGAATCTCTTTCCGTGGTCACATAACCGACTTTTGTTCCTTCAATCCATGTCTCGCAAACATTGAACGATTTCAGATCTTCTACGACAATGAAGTCTGCACTATCACCTTCTTGCAATAATCCGCAATCCAGATTGTAGTGCATTACAGGTGTTACGCAAGCAGACTCCAGCACTCGCCAGAGGTCATAACCTTTGGCAATACAACGTGCCACCATCTCGTTGATATGCCCGACAGCCAACTCGTCTGGGTATTTGTCGTCAGTGCAGAACATCAGACGTCCTTCGTTCTCCTTGTCTCCCAGAAGAGGCATGAGGTCGTCGAGGTTGCATGCAGCAGAACCTTCGCGCAACTGCAACTTCATACCTAAAGCAATGCGCTCACGAGCCTGCGACAAGTCGAACATCTCGTGGTCAGTACTGATGCCCGCCTCTACGTATCTGCGTGCATCATCGCCAGTAACTCCTGGTGCATGGCCGTCGATAACTAAACCTAAATCTTTTGCGGCTTTAATCTTTGCCAAGACCTCAGCATCCCCAAACAGCACTCCTGGAAAGTTCATCATCTCAGCGAGACCTTTGAATTTGCCGGACGAAAGCATTTCGTTAACGTCATCAGCATTCAGACTTGCACCTGCTGTTTCAAAGCATGTCGAAGGTACGCACGAAGGCACCATCCATGCAAACTTCAGAGGTGTTTTCTTCCCTGACTCTATCATATAGTCAACGCCTTCACGACCAAGCACATTGGCAATCTCATGAGGGTCTGCAACAACGGCAACTGTGCCTTGTTTCAGAGCTAATGGTGCAAACTTCTCTGGTGTCAGCAAAGTTGATTCTATATGAATATGAGAATCCACAAAGCCTGGCATTATATAGCCATCTGCCTCTTCGTCAATATGCTTGATGTTAGCAATCATGCCATTTTCAATGGCTATTTCGCCATTGAAAATCTCTCTGTTGACGACGTCAACTATCTTTCCTTTAATGGATTTCATATAATTATCCACGAGGTTTCAACTGCTTGAAGAAGTCGTTGCCCTTGTCGTCAACAAGGATGAATGCAGGGAAATCGACAACGTCAATCTTCCAAATAGCCTCCATACCTAGTTCAGGATACTCAACGCATTCGATGCTCTTGATATTGTTTTGAGCAAGGATTGCAGCAGGACCACCGATAGAGCCGAGGTAGAATCCGCCATGTTTCTTGCAGGCGTCGGTGACAGCCTGCGAGCGGTTACCCTTTGCAAGCATTATCATGCTGCCGCCATTGTCCTGGAACTCATCAACGTAAGGGTCCATACGGCCAGCTGTGGTAGGTCCCATAGAACCACATGCCATACCCGCAGGAGTCTTGGCAGGACCTGCATAATAGATAGGGTGGTCTTTCATGTACTGAGGCATACCCTCGCCAGCGTCCAGACGTGCTTTCAGCTTGGCGTGAGCAATGTCACGACCAACGATTATTGTGCCGTTCAACGAGAGACGTGTGCCGATAGGGTATTTGCTCAGAATCTTGCAAACTTCTGTCATTGGCTGGTTCAAGTCAATCTTCACTGCATCACCTTCGCCTGCGTTGCGGAGTTCTGCAGGAATGAGTTCGTATGGTTTGTCGTCCATCTTCTCAATCCAGATACCGTCCTTGTTGATTTTTGCCTTGATGTTGCGGTCTGCCGAACATGAAACGCCAAGACCTATAGGACAGGAAGCGCCATGGCGAGGCATACGGACGATACGGATATCGTGTGCCATGTATTTGCCGCCGAACTGTGCGCCAAGGCCAATCTTGTAGCACTCCTCAAGGATTTGCTTTTCAAGTTCTACGTCGCGGAAAGCACGACCATACTCATTACCTGTCGTAGGCAGTGAATCATAGAAATGAGTCGAAGCAAGTTTGACAGTCAGAAGGTTCTTCTCGGCAGAAGTGCCACCTATTACTATTGCGATATGGTAAGGCGGACAAGCGGCAGTGCCGAGAGTCTTGATTTTCTCGACGAGGAAAGGAACGAGAGTGCCTGGATTCTGGATACGTGCCTTTGTCTCTTGATAGAGGTAAGACTTGTTAGCCGAACCACCGCCTTTTGTTACGCAGAGAAAGCGGTATTCCATGCCCTCTGTGGCCTCAATGTCAATCTGGGCTGGCAGGTTGCATTTCGTGTTCACCTCTTTGTACATGTCCAGAGGAGCGTTCTGCGAATAGCGCAGGTTCTCCTGAGTGTAAGTGTTATATACGCCTTTCGACAGAGCCTCTTCGTCGCAATAGCCAGTCCATACCTGCTGACCCTTTTCGCCATGGATGATGGCTGTACCTGTGTCCTGACACAAAGGCAACTTGCCTTTGCATGCAACCTCAGCGTTGCGCAGGAAAGTCAGAGCAACATACTTGTCGTTGTCTGATGCCTCTGGATCTGCCAGAATTTTTGCCACCTGCAGGTTGTGTTCGCGGCGCAAGAGGAACGAAACGTCGCGGAAAGCGGTCTGAGCCATGAGTTCAAGACCCTCTTTAGCAACTTTTAAGATTGGTTTCCCCTCGAACTCCGAAATAGAGACATAGTCCTTCGTAAGAAGGTAATACTCAGTCGTATCCTCACCTAATTCGATGAGTGGCTGGTAATGAAAATCTGCCATAATATTATCTGTGTTTTTGTGATTTTGAATTTTGTTGCAAATTTACAAAAAATATTCTTGTCAGAGTCATTTTTTCTTCGTAAATTTGCAACGAATAATTGTATAAGTTGCCATAAGTGGCAACTGTTTGATACATAGATATATGGAAGAACAGCCAGTAATCAATTCTCACAACAAGGAGGAATATCCTCCTATGCATACGGCCGAGCATATACTAAACCAGACAATGGTGCGCATGTTCGGTTGCCCACGCTCAAGGAATGCCCATATCGAGCGTAAAAAGAGCAAGGCGGATTATATATTAGACGCAGAGCCGACACAAAATCAGATACAGGCTATCGAGGATAAAGTCAACGAAGTGATACGTCAGAACCTTCCTGTCACCATAGAATTCATGTCCAAGTCAGAGGCTGCTTCTATCGTTGATCTCTCTAAGCTTCCAGAGAATGCAACTGATACTTTACGTATAGTTCGTGTTGGCGATTATGATGCCTGCGCTTGTGCAGGAACTCATGTGGGGAATACTAGCGAGATAGGCGAATTCAAGATTCTGAACTGCGACTACGAGGCACCACGCTGGCGTATGCGTTTTAAACTTATTGGAAAATAATAACAAATAACAAATATGAAAAAAATCTTACTTTTCGTTTTTGTGATTGTCGCTCTTGCTTCTTGCAAGAATGATGCGGCATTTGTAATCACTGGTGATGCAACAGGCATTGCTGACGGAACGGTAGTACGCCTTCAGCAGCGTATCAAACCAGACTGGATTGACATAGATTCTGCTGTCGTAAAAGATGGCCAGTTTGTCATCAAAGGTCAGGTTGACCCAGGCTTCATGGCCTACATCGAGGTTGAAGGCTCTGAGAAATTCCAGATTATTCTCGAACCAGGTGACATCAATGTTGATTGTGCTACCCGTCGCGCAAAAGGTACTCCTTCGAACGACAAGTTTGCAGCCTTCCTTGACAAGACGGAGGCATACGATGCAGAAGAGATGGCTATTTACGCGAAAATGGATTCTTGCAGTGATGAGAGTACTAAAGCTGTTTATGGCCAGCAGATTGACTCGATTGATGCTATATATGAGGAATGTATAAAGAAATGTATGGCGGAAAACATCACCAACCCTCTCGGCATTGGCCTTTTCACTACGTATGCTACTATCTTTGCAAATGACGTGCAGATGCTTCTTGACCTCTCTGCAAGAATACCAAAGGAATATAATGCACAAGTTCCTGTGCAGACTACAGTAAAGTTGCTCAAGGATATTGCCCGCACGTCTGTAGGCAGTCAGTATCTTGACTTCCCGTTTGTGACGGTTGATGGCCGGGAGACTTCACTCTCTGAGTGCGTCAAGGCTAATCGTTACGTTCTCATAGATTTCTGGGCAAGTTGGTGTGCACCATGCCGTGCCTCGCTGCCTGGCATAAAGGCTCTCAACGACCAGTTTGGCAATAAGGGCCTTTGCATAATCGGCATTTCTCTGGACAAGAATCAGGAAGATTGGCTTGATGCTATCCGTAATTTCGAGATGACATGGTTGCAAACCAGTGCTCTTCAGTATTGGGACGACGAGATAGCAGCACTTTATGGCGTGCGCGCTATCCCTGCAACAGTCTTGATTGACGGTAATGGCACAATCATCGACCGTAATGTCAACGTCGAGGATTTGACCGAGAAACTTGCTGCGGAACTCAATGAGACTGTTGATACTGCGGCAACTAAACCTGAAGGAAAATGATAACTTTGACGTTGATGTTTTTGGCGGCTATTGCCCCTGCTATAATTCTGGTGCTATATATCTATATTAAAGATAGGTATCAGCGTGAACCATTGAGCCAGATTCTCAAAGGTCTGCTCTATGGTCTTATCTCCGCCTTTTTAGCAATCTCTATTGCTACAGCGTTTCAACTGATAGGTCTTGCACCTGCCGAGATGAATAACGTGCGTGATGCCTTCATGACAGCCTTTTTCAGTGCAGCCATTCCTGAAGAGTCGGCCAAGTTGCTCATGCTCTGGCTACTTGTGCGCAGGAATCCTTATTTCGACGAATACGTTGACGGCATTGTCTATGCAGTGGCTATTGGCATGGGCTTTGCGGGTTTCGAGAACATCCTCTATGTGTTCCAGTCTGGCGGAAACTGGATAGGAACAGCTTGGACACGTGCGTTGCTTTCTGTTCCAGGCCATTATATGTTTGCTGTCATCATGGGTTATTACTACTCATACGTGCATTTCCACAAAGGCAGGAATTATTTCCGCATGTCGATGACGCTCATAGCACCAGTTATACTTCATGGATTGTTTGATGCCTTCCTTATGGAGGGGCAGGTGATCAAGGACGAAACCATTGCAGGTTTGCTTGTCATCCTCTTTTTCGTCCTCTTCATATTTGGACAGCGTCGTGCACGCAAGGCTATCAAGCGTCAGCTCGCCCGCGATGTCGAAAATACCTCTGGAGGAATTATTTGGTGATTGATAATTGACAATTGACAATTTTCGGTAATATAACTTGTCTGACAATTGCATTTTGTCCCATACTAAGCCAACGGCAAATTATCAATTATCAATTCTCAATTGCCTTTATCGTGTATCCCGCTTGCTTCAGCAGTTCAAGAACGCCATTCTCGCCGAACAGGTGACCTGCACCAACGACAAAGAGTGTAGGCTTCTCCTTCATTATTTTAGGCATCAGGGCAACCCAGTTTTTGTTGCGTTCGTCAATCAGTTTGTCCATGTCTGATGCTCCAGAACACTCATCCTCCATTCTCAGTGCTTTGTCTATTGCCTTTGCATCCTGTGCCTTGTAAGCCTCTGTCAGAAAATCCAGTTGCTTCTTTTCAGACTCAATGTTGTCCAGTACGCATTTGAATTTATCGATTTCCTCGTCCATTGATTTCGACTTGTACATCATTTCCACCTGGAAAGCATAACTCTCAAGGCCGAAAACCTCTTTCTTGCCGGCAATTGCCTGCTGCTGGAAGTAACTGTCAAGACCGTTTGTAGGGTCGAAAGCAGCTTGATGCTCTGCCAGGTACATGATTACCGTCAGCTGCGATTCGAGAGCTGAAGGTCTCATTCCACCTAATTGCTCGTACAACTGAGGCGTGTCAAACGGAACACCCAACAGCGAAGCAAACAGCTCGTTCAGCTTGTCGAAATACTCACCTCCTAACAGTTCCTTGATTTTCCGTCCGTCAGGGATGTACAGAGCCTCCTGCATCATCTTCATGGTGTCAGGATTTACCATATCGCTCATTTTCAACTCGCCATACACCTGCTCTGTCATTTTCATTGCTTTGTCCATGCCCGGAATCTCTTTTGCGAACGAAGCATCCACCAGATGGTGAGTGCCCACGATGTACGATGTCTTCTTCAGTCCGTTGCCCGATATGCTGTAAAGCACCTGGCCGCTTGCTGCAAAGGCAATGAGAATCGCTGCAGCAGATAAAAGGATTTTTTTCATGTTGTTTAGTTCTGTTATAAATTGCGCTGCAAAGGTACGGCTTTTTCTTGATGTGACAAAATTTTGTCGGAAAAATTCATTGCAGTATGAAAAAATAGTTGTAACTTTGCAAATCGAAAAAAATAACTATGAGTTAGCTTTTGTGTGAGCCTTATCTGGGTCTTATGAGAGTCTTATGTGAGTACATAGTGAGTCCAATTCAGGTCCCATTCACCTCCCATTCATGTCCCATTCTGAATCAGTTGTAAATGGTGCATGAATTGTGATGAAAAGGTGATTACGACGAAGGATGATAAGAGTCACATAAGAGGAACATTAGGCACACGAAAATGTATGGTATGAATTTCATGATTAAAACTTATATGATATGGCAAAAGTAAAACCAAACGGTATGCTCTCTGGGTCGATAGGGAATACCATTTTGCGAAACTACAATGGCATGGTCGTTGCGAGCGAAAAGCCAGACAGAGTGCGAAACCCAAGAACTCTGGCTCAGCAGACCAACCGACTGAAGTTGCGTAACATCATCAATCTTTACGGCAGTATGAAGGATGCCCTGAAGGACAATTTCCAGGGAAAGACAGGCCGCCAGTCGGACTATTCGCGCTTTCAGGCATGCAACTTGTCGCAAACGGCAGTTTATCTGACCAATAAAGACAATTTCGTCAGCGTGGTTGCACCATACGTCGTTTCGTTTGGTACCTTGAAAATGATAGAATACCATTTGGAAGGAGAGTGGCTTGTGACAGATATCGACGTTGAGGGATTGAATCTTGAGGCTGACGCAAAGTTGGGACGATTGTCTTCGGCGTTGCTCAAGTCTCCGGAACTATTCATTTTGGGTGACAGGATGGAATTGATAGCTTGTTACCAGACCAATTTGGTGGACTCTCCGAGAACATTTTGCAAATATTGCGAGTTCGTGCTCGATAAGAACAGCGACATGCCGCTCGATGAATTGCTTAATGGCTTTGAACTTCGTGTGAATGAGGATAATAAACTCTGCGTTCGTCGTGAGGGAGCGTGTGGTCTTGCAATGGTGCGTAAGCGTGGCGAAGGGCGTGACGCCTCAACCAGCGTGCAGTTCCTCGCAGTAAACAACCCACTCTTGGAACAATATACCTCAGAGGAACAAAAGCAACTTGCCATCGCAAGTTATGCCAAGAAGAAATGAAAATTTATCTATTGTTGTGTATATAAGGTGATTGATAAGAATTGGGAAGGGGACAGTTTCTTCCTATCACATGGAAATGTATATCGGAATATATATTGAAGAGGTAATCAAGGCGGAGTCGCTTGTCAGGAATCTGTCGTCGTTCAACGGGTTCATAAAAAAAGCCTAATTCAATATACGTACTGTTAAATAAGAGAGAAGGGCTTGCTATGTCAAAATAATGTATTATCTTTGCATCCGAAAAAAACAATGATTTTTATATGAAACGGATATTGTTTATTGTCGTGCTTTTATCGGCTTTTGCAGTAATATGGGCGAAGCCTGTAAGTATTAACGATGCGCATCTAATAGCGGAAAATTTTGTCATTACCCAGAATATTCCTTTCAAAGGGAATTTGTTGGTGAATGTTGCACCTGAAGGTATGTTCCATCAACTTTACGTTTTTGGGTTCAGTGATGCAGAGGGTTTCATTATCGTCGCTGCTGACGATAGGGTATTGCCTATACTTGGTTATTCATACTCAACGAGGTTCTCTTCTGCCGACATGCCAGAACATGTCCATGCTTGGTTTGCTGATTACGAGGCACAGATTGACTCGCTGGTGGTTCATAACGTTGAACCTACTGCTGTGGTGCAGCGTGAGTGGAATGTTTTGGAAAACCCTAAGGGAGCCCTCATGAAGTCGATGAGTACAGTGGTTGGACCATTGCTTTCAACAACTTGGAATCAAAGTCCACTATATAACAGAAAATGTCCTGCTATAGGCAGGGAGAGAACTGTCACGGGTTGTGTAGCCACTGCGACAGCCCAGATAATGAAATACTGGAACTACCCGACAACGGGCCATGGTTCACACACACATACGTATGGAATGGGCAGACACTTTCTGCCGATTTTGGAAATACCAATTACGATTGGGCAAACATGCCTAACAGCCTTGACGCCACATCTACTTCAGCACAGATAGACGCTGTCGCAACTCTGATGTACCACGTAGGTGTAGCTGTCGAAATGGAGTATGACGTCTCGTCAAATGGAGGCAGCTCTGCATACAATATATCGCAGATAGACTTGCGTCCAAGTTCAGAGCTGGCATTACAGGCTTATTTCAAATATAGCAATTCCATTCGCGATGTCAGATATGCTGATGTTACGGATGCACAATGGAAGACTATGCTGAAGAACGAGTTGAATAACAACCGAGTAGTCTTGTATGATGGTCGGGATGAAAGCGGCGGACATAGTTTTGTGTGCGATGGTTTCAATGCAAGCGACTATTTTCATTTCAACTGGGGTTGGGGAGGTACGTACGATGGTTTCTATGCAATAGGCGATCTTCATCCTGGCACTGGCGGCATAGGAGGTAATTCTTCATATACTTTCAATATTGACAACTCGGCGGTTATCGGCATTCAGCCTATATCCGGTAATATCCCCGCCTCTACAATTGTCAGTGCCTCTGCCAACAATGCCGCATACGGCAATGTCTCGGGTGCGGGATCATACAATGCATTCGACACAATTCAGTTATTGGCTACCGCAGCAGATAACTACATTTTCGACCATTGGGACGACGGAGACATATCTAATCCCCGTTTCATGTTCGCAACATCAGCCAATATAAACAGAACTGCCTATTTCGATGCCTTGCCTACCGACACGCTATATTATTGCGGTGACGAAATGTATAATGCATACGGTAATAGTCAATCAGTGAGCACTTCAAATTGGGGCATCCGTTATCCTGCTTCTGCCCTTGTTCCAAACAGAAAACTTACTAAGGTTCAACTAATGCTCTATGAGTATGGTCAATACCAACTGAAGATTTATCAGGGAGATAGTGCTCAGATGTCTCTTGTCTATTCCGAGCCATTCTACAATTATTATAGTATGGAATGGTTCGATTTAAATCTTAGTACTCCATACGTTATTGACAACAGCAGATCACTATGGATTACTTTGGAATATACGGGGTCAGGATATCCGCTAGCTTATTCTGTCAGATATGGCGGCAATAGCAATAGCATGTTGTGTCTGGATGACACAAACTGGGATTCTTATGATAATTATGGCATCTATGGTTCATGGCTTATAAAAGGTATAACAGAGGAAAATACAAATCCTGGTCAGTATGTTACTCTGACAGCAGATGCTTCGCCTGCTGATGGAGGTTCTGTAAATCCAGACTTTTTGTACGTTGCACAGGGAACAAATGTGCAGGTGACTGCCGAAGCGGCGAGCAACTATCGATTTGTAAATTGGAATGATGGTTCAACCGATTATTCGAGAACAATTAATGTCAACAGCAATCAAACTATAACTGCTGAATTCGAATCTATTGGTAATGACACTGTTGGATATTGCGTACATGATTTTGTTGATGGAATAGGAATGGCAAGTGGCGGCACTATCTACTGGGCAGTCAAATTCGAAGCTGGATCGCCTTTGACTAACAGAATGTTGAAGGCTATTTCATATTACAACTACTGGACACAGGACACTTATGCAATAAATGCTTACGTTTATTCCGGTGGCAACAGTTATCCACAAAACTATCTTGAGGGTTTCTCGTTCACACCATCTGCAACAGCAGGGTGGCAGACATTCCAGTTGCCTACTCCTGTAAATTGCGGAAACAATGTTATATGGATTATACTTGGCGTTTCTGATGCTTCACTATATCCATGTACGGCCACATCCTATTCGGCAAATCCAAATGGTTCATATATTTCAATAGATAATGGCAGCACTTTTGAAAACGTACTGGATTATGGCATAGATGCAACTTGGATGATTCGTGCCATTGTGGAAGACCAACCGACAATCGAGGTTGTATGTAACAGTTACGAGTCAGAGTTCTATAATGAGTTCTACGAATGGAACAACGATTGCTGGGTGCAACTGTACAATGATGATTATACATTCAATTTCAATGTGCTATGTAATGCTGGCGAAACCAATATGGCAAATGGACAAACATATACGTACAGCGATATGGTGCCAGACTATACTTGGGGACGCGACAATAATACATGGAACTATATGGATTTTGCCAGTGCGTCGTTAGTGAGGAGAGGCAACTCGTACGAGGCTTACGTGACGACCACCGACAACATCAGGTATCACATCACTTACAATGCGCCAGAATCAATTACCCAAATCAAGGATACTGTCAGCATTACGATAAACAATAGAAACACTTGTTCCATCGCAAACAGCATAGAAACCACAAGTAATTTCCAACTTGTTGGTTCGGATGCAAATGATGAATATATGCTTTATTTCGCTATCAAGAATACTTCGTCAATTGTCGGGACTTATACTACTGATGACGTGTATTCTTCATACACAGGATTATTCCATGGTGATGATTTGATAGCGTGCAACAGTCTCCTTCCGAATGCAATAGTAACTGCCGGACAGACTGCAAACAGTTATAATGCGGTAATTCATTTCCTTGGCTCTGACTCTGTGTTATATGAAATTACATACGAATATTCAGACCCTGTCTCTGCAACGCAGGTGACATACAACGCAAACAACCTTGTTATAACCAAGGATGAGGATTATGATTATTACTTGGATAATTATGGCCTGTACGCATACGATTTCGAAGCAAGTAACGGAACGGAAATACTGAGAGGTATAGTCCTGAATGCTGATGACAATGCATTTGGCACATATAGTTATAACGATGGTTATATCAATATCGGCATTTACGATGCTCTTACTGAAGAAATGGTGAATAATAACATATTCAGTGGTTCTCTGACTATTAGCCAAAATGAAACAGGTATAACATTGACAGGCAGCGCACTGACTCGTGGCGACATTGAATATACGTTCAATGTGACAGGAGAAGTTCCTGTTCCTGATACATTTGACATTGTTTGTACTAATCTTCAAACGCAATATTACAGCGAGGACAATGACGTATATATTTTGTTGACAGATGGAGAAAACTATTCATTCGCTTTCGATATCTATTGCAACGGGAACAGTCATGATATAGTTGATGGACAGGCTTACACAATGGCTGACATGTTGGAAGAATTCAGCATGGGATATAATGGCAACAGGGAAGAATACATATATTATTCATCTTGCACATTTACAAGAAACAGCCATGGAGACGTTTCGGCATTGGTGGCTGCCACAACTGGCGAAGTTTATAGGATTACATACACTGCCCTGCGTCCTGTCGATACTGTACAGGTTGTTGTGACTGACAATCTTTCAGAAATCAGACTGGTTGATTTAGTATCTAACAATGGTGCTTTCCAGTTCTATGGTCCAAGCAATGATGGTTTGTACACTGCATACTGTGCATTCACTGGCGTTACATCGCTTGTGGGTAACCATCCTGCATCCGAGGTTTACAGCAACTATACGAAGCTTTATGATGTAAACGAACAGTTGGTGCCATTCAACAGAATGATTGGCGATGCAGTCGTTGCGCTGAATGGCAACGTCTATACTCTGGAAATGAATTATGTATCTACTGACGCTATACTGTATCATGTTACTATCCAGTATCACGAACCTCTGGCATTGACTCAGGAGACAATTAATGCTACTAATCTCGAAATTCAAGATGCTGACTGGGATGAAAATATGTTCACAGTTCAATGCTCGAATTCGGAATATCTGTTCTATGCAGAAGTAGGAAAAACAAACACGTCGTATGACGGCTCATACAGTGCAGACGAAATGAATGCATGGATTTATGATGCAAACACTTATGATTTGCTCTATTACGGCTATACACCGAACATTACAATTTCCACGATC
>JAZRYS010000104.1:0-1290 GCA_045600865.1 Candidatus Aphodosoma sp. | reverse complement strand
ACATTTTCCTTTTGACCATTGGGGGGAGTCCGCCGTTGGTTGAACAGATTCTTCTGTTATTCCAATAGCTCATGACATATCGCCAGATGAGTTTTTTCCCCTGTTCAATGGTCAAATTTTGTTTTTCGAATCGGTTATACCAGAGTTCTGACTTAAATCTTGCCCACATACTTTCACAGCGAGCATTATCATGACATCTGCCTCCGTCGCTATTCATACTCTGGATAATTCCATATTTCTGTAGTGTGGTTCTGTATTCCTGACTTGTGTATTGAGAGCCACGATCTGAGTGAATGATTGCACCGCGAAGCTCTGGATATCTCACCACTGCGTTTTCAACGGTCTTAACGCACAGTTCAGTCCTCATATTTATATCCATTGCCAATCCTAGAGCTGCTGAATCGTAACAATCGAAGATTGCAGATACATAGAGTTTTCCATCGCTGAATTTAAACTCAGTGATGTCTGTCACACACTTTGTTGCCGGCTGAGTGGCTGTGAAATCACGTTTCAGCAGATCATCAGATTTCCGAGCATTTCTTTCCGCTTTCGTGAGCCCGTTTGGTTTTCGTCTTTTAGGCTGCACGATTCCGAGCTCTTTCATGACTCTATAAACAGTTCGTTCGCTAGGAATTGTCGTATCTGCTGGTGCTTTAAGCTTGAGAGCCTGATGCACTCTGACTCGGCCATAACAGTCATTGCAAATATCTTCATCTCGAATTGTCATGATCAAATCTGCCAATTTTTCATATTTCCAAGGCTTATCTTTCGCTTTCAAATACTCATAGAATCCTTGGCGACTGACCTTAAGCATGCGGCAATAGAATGCCAGCTTTCCGTGCTCAGTGCCGTCACAAGTCTTTTGTGCAATGAACGCCATTCTCACGTCTTTGCTGACTTCCGACGGCATGCGGCGAAAAAAGCGCTAGCTTCCTCCAGAAAATCGTTTTCTTCTTTTAAGCGCTTGTTCTCTCGTCTCAACTCGTTAACCTGCTTTCGCAACTCTATGAGCTCTTCGCTCATCGTCAGTGCTCGGGATGGAGTTTGCGTGCCCGGGCCAAGATCCAACTTTCCCTGACGATATGCGTGCATCCAACCGTAAATCGTGTTTTCCGGGAGATTTAACTCTATGCAGGCTTTAGATTGGCCTTTTTCAAGCGCCAATTTGACTGCCTGAACTTTGAACTCGTGATCATAATGATTTCTTTTCTTCATAGACGCCCTCCTACGGCTTCTGTTAGTTTACAGAATCCCTGCAGAAAAAGTGTCAACTTTTTTTGTACAACATCA
>JAZRYS010000103.1:0-1408 GCA_045600865.1 Candidatus Aphodosoma sp. | reverse complement strand
ACTTGCAGGCAACCGATGACTGTAGCATCGTGCATAAATACCTTCCCGATACACCTATTTATATAATAGCAGGCGAAGAAAATAATAGAAAACTGACCTATAAAGAAGACTTCCTGAATGGAGAATTGAGAATGGAGAATTGAGAATTATGAGTACACTTTCAGATATTAAACTTTTTTTGACCGACGTAGATGGTTGTCTGACCGACGGAGGTATGTATTACTCTGCAGGAGGCGACGAAATGAAACGCTTCTGCGTGTATGATGGTATGGGCATTGTGCAATTGCGCAAAGCCGGTATTCGTGTTGGTATTCTCACAAGTGAGACCACAGAGATTGTGGCTCGTCGTGCTCGCAAACTGAACTTAGACTACCTCTTTATGGGCGTAGGCAGTCAAGTTAAGCAGGGCGTTCAGACCAAATTAGAGACCTGTCAACAGATTTGTGCCGAAATGGGCATCGGACTCAATCAGGTGTGTTACGTAGGCGACGACATCAACGACATAGACCTGCTGCAGTCTGTGGGCGTGGCTGCCTGTCCTCCTAATGCCCGTCCACAAGTGAAGGCCATCCCTAGTATTCTGCAATTAAAAACACCGGGCGGTCAAGGGGCTATTCGTGAATTATGTGATATGATCTTGGGGGTTGAGCGTTGAGAGTATGACAACCATTGTATTAAAGCCACATAAAGAGGAATCCCTCAAGCGTTTTCATCCTTGGGTTTTCTCGGGAGCGATTGGACGTGTTGTGTTGGACGAGGACTACCCATTTGATACTCCACAGGAGGGAGAAGTGGTGCTTGTGACCGATGCCAATAATCAGCCTCTGGGCGTAGGACATTATCAGATTGGTTCGATTGCTGTGCGTATGCTGGAGTTTGGAGTTACTACCCTGCCCCGCGACTTTTATGCACAACGCATTGCTGCTGCTTATCGTCTAAGGAAGGACTTGCAGTTGATTCGCAAAGAGAACAACACCTATCGGCTCATCCACGGCGAAGGAGATTTCCTGCCGGGATTGGTGGTAGACATCTATGCTGATACCGCGGTTGTGCAAGCCCATTCGGCAGGCATGCATCTGGTGCGCGAAGAGATAGCAAACGCCATCGTAAAAGTGGTGAAAGAGGTGAAGAATGTGTACTATAAATCGGACGACACCTTGCCCTTCAAGGCCAATATCTCCGCTGAAGACAAAACCGGCTACTTAATTCAAAGTTCAAAATGCAAAATTGAAGACGAGTTTTGGAGTGAGGAGAACGGATTAGAGTTTAGGATTGATTGGTTGCGGGGACAGAAGACCGGATTCTTTGTGGACCAGCGTGAGAACAGAGCATTATTGGAGCGTTACGCCAAAGGCAAAGAAGTGCTGAATATGTTCTGCTATACCGGAGGATTTAGCGTATATGCCCT
>JAZRYS010000102.1:0-7123 GCA_045600865.1 Candidatus Aphodosoma sp. | reverse complement strand
AATTGGACGCTTTTGAGTTTATTTTTGCATCTTGCTGATTGTCTGTCGGTCACAATGCCCGCATTGCTCCCTCCCTCCGCACAGCAATCTGCTAAAAATAAACTTCAAAATCGTCTCAACATAATTAATAGAACCACCCTTTAATATTCACAACGATAATGGAGGCAAATTCTGCCTCCATGACACTCGTATGGAATACAACCTCTATGTCCGTGGCATCTACATGGTAGTTGTCCATGGCAAGCAGGAGCAGACCATCAAGGTTGTCTATTAATCCTACCATCGCATAACATGATTGAGCCGAGGGATTTCCCTCGGCTCTTTTTTATTCTCAAATATTTTGCCGTCTCGAAAAAAAGTCGTAACTTTGCAGCCTGATTGAAGACTATCGTTATGGAAGGACTTTGTACAAGAAAATACCCTGTAGGCAATGACGATTTTGTTAGCCTGAGGAAGAATGGCGAACTTTACGTTGATAAGACCGAACTCATCTGGCAGATGATGCAGTTGAGCAGGTGGATATTCCTCAGCCGTCCACGAAGGTTCGGTAAGACACTGCTTACTTCTACACTCCAAGCGTATTTTGAAGGACGCAAGGAACTCTTTGAAGGACTCGCCATAACTGAACATGAAAAGGAGTGGGTGAAATATCCTGTGTTCCACTTCAACCTATCTGAAGTGAAAGACTTGCCGATAGAAGAGATACAACCGAGAATAGGTCTGCAACTGAGTGAATATGAGACTACCTACGGACGAAACGAAGAAGAGAGAACTCCAGGAGCAAGGCTTTCAGGTCTGATAAAACGTGCCTACAATCAGACTGGTCTTGGTGTGGTGCTGGTATTCGACGAATATGACGCACCCCTGCTTGGTAAATTGGGAAATTCTGATCTCTTAGATAAGACCCGCACGATAATGCAGGAGTTCTACACACCTATAAAGGCTTGTTCAGCATACGAAAGGTTCACCTTCATTACCGGCATAACAAAGTTCTCGCAGTTGAGCATATTCTCGACACTGAACAACCTGAACAACATATCAATGCTGCCACAGTTTGCTGCACTCACAGGCTTTACGGACGAAGAGTTGGACACAGTCTTTCGGCCTGACATCGAGCGTCTCGGCCGCACGATGGGAGTTGGCTATGACGAGATGCGCGAAATGTTGCGCAAACGTTATGACGGCTATTATTTCACAAAGGCAAAGATTGGTGTGTATAACCCATACAGCCTTCTGAAAGCGTTTGCCAATCTGGAAATGGAAAACTATTGGTTCCAGAGCGGAACTCCATCGTTTATATTCGAGGTGCTGAAACACTATAATACAGACATCACCACACTTGAGCGTTTGGAAGCATCTTCCGAAGGCTTTGACGTGCCGACCGAGGCAATGACAGACTCGCTGCCACTGCTCTACCAAAGCGGCTATCTCACTATAAAAGATTACGACCCGTTGACATACGCATATACCCTTGATTTCCCTAACCAGGAAGTACGTACAGGTTTTATTGGCAGTATGATGCCTACATACATAGGCATGAAGCAATCCGACGTGCAGATGGGTTTCGCAATGAAGTTCTGGAAGGCATTGCGCCAAAATGACATTGAGCTTGCCCTAAAGGAACTTAAGGCATATATGGCTGGTTTGCCATACGTCGAGGGATTCAAAAAGAAACTTGAAGAGGTTTCGACAGCTGAAGGATTCTACGAGTGGACCTTCTACATAATCTTCTCAATGCTGAACGTTTATGTCCGCACTCAGGTGAAGTGCATAAAGGGCAGAATTGACATCCTCATCAAGATGCCAGACACAATATACGTGATGGAACTCAAACTCCACGGCACTTCACTATCTGCGTTGAAGCAGATTGAAAGTGGCGACTATGGTGTGCCATATACTACTGATGGTCGCAAGATTGTGCAAGTTGGCATCCGTTTCGATATGACAAAACTTGCAGTCAAAGACTGGAAAATTAAAACGTTATACTAATTATGAAGAAATTATTACTTCCTCTATTCTTGACGATGTCTGTCTTGCTGGCTTGGGCAAAGCCTGTAAGCATAAACATTGCCAGACAGATTGCGGAAAACTTCGCAATCACTCAGAACATTCCTATTGGCGACAACCCTGTCGTCAACATTGCACCCGAGGGAATGTTTCACCAACTCTATGTCTTTGGCTTTGATGGAGCGAAAGGCTTTGTCATAGTAGCTGCCGACGATAGGGTGATTCCAATCCTCGGTTACTCATTGACCACTTGTTTTTCCTCTTCCGACATACCGGAGCATGTGAAAGAGTGGTTCTTTGACTATGAGACTCAGATTGACTCGCTCGTTGCACATAACGTCGAGCCTACTGCTGTCGTTCAGCGTGAATGGAACGCTTATTCCAATCCCAAGTCTTCCATCATGAACTCTATGGCTACTGTGGTTGGTCCTCTTGTAACTACTACATGGAATCAGAGTCCTTATTACAACGATTTGTGCCCTACAATAAATGGCACAAAAACCGTAACTGGATGTGTCGCTACTGCCACTGCACAGGTGATGAAATATTGGAACCATCCAACTACAGGCCATGGCTCACATTCATATTCATGGAATGGACAGACTCTCTCTGCCGATTTTGAAAATACCACTTACGAGTGGTCAAACATGCCTAATAGTCTTACATCGTCCTCAACTTCTACTCAGAAAAATGCTGTGGCGACATTGATGTATCATGTCGGGGTTGCTATGGAAATGGGATACGACATTTCTGCGAATGGTGGCAGCGGTGCACTTACTGCCACGACTCATGGCTTCAATCCAAGTGCGGAACTTATTCTTCAAACCCATTTCAAATACAGCAACAACATACGTGACATCCATTATTCTGATATGACCGATGCCGAATGGAAGTCAATACTGAAATCTGAGCTTGACGCCAGCAGGGTAGTGCTCTACGATGGTCGAGATCCAAGTGGAGGACACTGTTTCGTATGTGATGGATACAACAGCAGTAACTATTTCCATTTCAACTGGGGATGGGGAGGTGCCTATGATGGATTCTACGCCATCGGTGACTTGCACCCAGGCACTGGTGGAACAGGAGGAAACTCTTCTTATACATTCAATCTCAATAACGGTGCCGTGATTGGCATAGAACCTATACAAGGCTTCATGCCAACAACCACTACAATTACTGCAAACTCAGCCAATCCGTCACTTGGCACAGTCTCGGGTTCTGGTACATATAACCAGTATGACGTGGCAACACTTATGGCAACAGCTAACGATGGATATCTATTTGACCATTGGGATGACTATGACAAGTCAAATCCTCGTTACGTTGTAGCCACCTCATCATCTTTCAGCAGGACTGCCTTTTTCACTACACTGCCAACTGATACCCTCTATTATTGTGGCGAAGAGTGGGCAACGGCGTATTCTGGATCCGGCACCTCTCAATGGGGCATCCGTTATCCTGCCTCTGCTCTCCAGGCTAATAAACGACTTTCTGATGTCATGTTGATGCTTTATGAGTCTGGTCCATATACTCTTATACTCTATCAGGGTGATGGAACACAGATGACTCAGGTTTATTCCCAGCAGTTCACTCCATCTGCCACTCAGAGTTGGATTAATGTCCACCTGAATACTCCTTATCCGATTGACAATACAAGGTCTTTGTGGATTACCCTCTCTTATACAGGTTCTGGATACCCTAAGATAATGTCATCTTTTTATGGAGGAAATACTAACAGCATGAAATATTTGAGTGGTGGTGTCTGGACTTCATATCCTGAAAGTTATAATATTTATGGTTCATGGCTGATCAAGGGTATCATTGAAGACAGCACTACACCTCTTTACACTATAACTGCTACTGCCTCACCTTCGTATGGTGGTTCCGTAACCCCTTCATATTCTTCCGTCTCTGCGGGTACGGTTGTTACTCTTACCGCTTCATCTGCCGACAATTATCGTTTTGTCGATTGGAACGACGCCTCAACGGATTACACGAGAGATTTTACCGTTTATGACGATATGTCTGTGACTGCTAACTTTGAATCAATAGGGCAAGGAGATGAAGTTGGCTATTGTGTACATGATGTTGTCAGCAATATTGGAAGGTCTGGTGGTAGCTCTATTTTTTGGGGTGCGAAGTTCGAGTCTGGTTCGCCTCTGCAAGGCAAGGCGTTGAATGCCATCTCATATTACTGTGACCAAAGTGCCACAACTGCCATTGTGGCAAAAATCTATAAGGGTGGTACTGCTGCCCCTCAGACCTTGCTTGACCAGTTTTCCTTCACCCCAGCACCTAACATCGGTTGGCAAACATACCAGTTGCCTACACCAATAAATTGCGGCAACAACGTTATATGGGTAATCCTCTCATGCGATGACGCTTCATACTACCCTTGTTCTTACACTTCGTATGCCGCAAATCCTAACGGCTCTTTCATCTCTCTCGATGATGGCTCTTCGTATGACAATATACTGGATTATGGATTTGATGCCACATGGATGATTCGTGCCATTGTCGGTGATGTCCAGGCTAACCCTGTCTCTTTGCCATATAACTGTACTTTTGAAACTATTTCTGATGCTTCGAAATGGGAATTCGGCGATAATGGAAATTGCAACTCGTTTGTGATTGGCTCTGGAACCAACAATGGTGGATCTAATGCTCTTTACGTCTCAGACGATGGTTCCTCATATAACTATTCATCATGTAATGGTCAGGCGTATGCAAGGATTCTTGTTCCAATGACAGCAGGCACATACACAGTTTCATACGATTACCGATGTACAGGAGAATCTGCAGCATACGACTATGGACGTATTTTCTTATATCCTGTTGAGAACGAAGTGGGATGTATCAGTTCTTTGAACTCTACAGCCCCTGTTGGAAATCTCACTGTTTCTCCAAACGTCATTGTAAGTGTTCCTTCATGGAATCATGCTGAATATGAGGTTGCTGTGCCTGCTGATGGAATGTATTATTTCCAGGCAAATTGGCGTGACGATGGCTCTGTCACCAAAACGTATGGCTTGGCATTAGATAATGTTTCCATTGTCAACAATTCCGCTCCTATTGTCTATGATACCATTGATGTCGTTTGCACACAGGCTTCTTCTCAGTTCTATTCAGAAGACAATGACCTTTACATAGTTCTCAAAAACGATGATTATGGCTTTGCCTTTGACATATTTTGTGCAGAAGGTGCAACTGACATAGTTGATGGCCAGACTTATACATTGGCTGATATGTTGGAAACATACAGCTATGGAGTAGATTATGTTGCGCAGACTTATATAAATTACTCTTCTGCTTCAATCGTAAGGAACAATGGCTCATACGATGTATACGTAACTGACGAGAATGGTCAGTCATATCACATCACTTACACCTATATAGACCCAATCACACAGCCAACCGACACTGTCTTCATCTCGATGTCGAATGCCAATTTCAACAACGTTGCATCTAACTTGATTGCCGACATGGGCGTAATCCAGCTTATCGGTTATAGCGATAACAATGACTATTTGATGAACGTGGTATTCAATGCGACTACTTTCGCAGGTAATTACACATTGGCTGACAGATACGATAATGACCAGTATTTCATGCTTTACAGCATAGATGCATTAGGAAATCAAACGGCTATCCCGTGCAACAATCTGCTTGGTGCTACAGTGACCGGATCTGCCTCTAATTGCACCGCTGAAATCAAGTGGGTAGGTAATGACAGTACGCTGTATTGGATTGACTTTGCATACGCTGACCATGTTCCTGATACCATTGATGTTGTCTGCACACAGACTTCTTCTCAGTTCTATTCAGAAGACAATGACCTTTACATAGTTCTCCAAAACGATGATTATAAGTTTTATTTTGATGTCATTTGTGAGCAGGGCGCAACTGACATTGTTGATGGCCAGACTTATACATTGGCTGATATGTTGGAAACATACAGCTATGGAGTAGATTATGTTGCGCAGACTTATATAAATTACTCTTCTGCTTCAATCGTAAGGAACAATGGCTCATACGATGCATACGTAACTGACGAGAATGGTCAACCATATCACATCACTTACACGGCACCACGCCCTATTGACCCTATCGACACAGTTTATGTCGCGATAAACGACAAGAAGTCATGTATCGTTGTTGACGATGTGGCTGGCAGCGGCATGTTCCAGTTCAGGGGTGAGGATACGCTTCATCTCTATTCACTCTATTTCACGATCCAGAATGCAACATCCGTTGCTGGTACATATACAGATGCCGATGTGCTTATGGATGGCTACACGGCACTCAATATAAGAACTGCCGATGGTGCTGTCTCTGTCGGACTCAGCCGCCTCCTTCCTGATGCAGTGGTCACTGCGGGACAAGCACCTAACAGCTATAATGCGCTTATCCATTATTTAGGCACGGATTCTGTCTTGTATGAGATTTATTTTGAATACGCTGACCCTGTACCTTCAACGATAAGGAATTTCACAGGCTATCTTCAGCTGGATCGGAATACATATTATGATGAATATATACAATATGGCATATATGCTTACGATTTCATGGCTACTGGCGATGACTATATTCTCTATGGTACAGTCTATAATGAAAATGCAGATGAGCCATACGGCACTTTTGATATGGCAGATGGCAATCTTTCAGTAGCCTATTATGATGCGACTACGCAGTATTTGGCTTATCAACCATTCTCTGGTTCGGTGACAATTTCTAATGACGGCACCAATAATTATCTTACTGGCAGCATACTTTGCTTTGGCGATGTCCAGTTCAACAATAACTGTACGGATTATGTCCCACGTGATACTATCATCGTTGACGAGTCTCATTCTATCTGTCAGGGTGATGTGTATTCATGGCATGGCCGTAACCTCACAGAGACAGGCATATATTATGACACCATCTCTGCAACTACCGATTATGATTCGGTTTATGTTCTCACCCTCACTGTCAACCCTACATACTTTGTTACGGAAGACACGACAATCTATCGTTCACAGTTGCCACTCATCTGGAACGCTAAGAGATTGTATGAGGCAGGTACTTATTATGACACCCTGGTTTCTGCCTTTGGATGTGACTCAATCATTGAATT
>JAZRYS010000101.1:0-19951 GCA_045600865.1 Candidatus Aphodosoma sp. | reverse complement strand
CGTATCCTGGCATGGCACTACTCCGTTCAGTGACTCTGGTGTCGGGTTCCAGCCGTCGAAGATCCAGAGGTCGTTGGCCTTCAATACTGTGTCTGCTGTCTGCTGGACAGTCAGCAGGGAGTCGTATGGCTGGCGGCAGGTGTGGATGCCTGCGCTGTCAACCCATGTCATCGTGTAGAGGTTCAGCGTGTCGCTGTAATTAGCTGTAAAGGAAACACCAAAAGTCTTTACACTATAAGGCATTTCAGGAGTCCATCCATTAAACGTATAAGTACTATCACATTCAGTAATATCATACTCCATGAACTTGAGATCAGGAACAGAGTCATATTCAACATTCACGGTTGTTGAAGAATCTCTGTTTGTCACAGTCACGTCATACCACCTGTCAACTCTCGTATATTGTGCATCAAATCTAACGTCTGCGCAAGGCATAATAGAGTCCGTCACTTCAGTGGACACCCACCCATCAAAGAAATAAACATAATTAGCATCCTTATAAGTAGATCTATCCGCCAAATAAACTATTGTATCACCAAAATGGTATTTGTCACTTTGCAACTGTCTTGACCTATCATACCATGTTACATAATGGTCGATATCTGCTGAATCATATTCAGCGATATAAACAGTATCACGAGTCACAGTCTGAGCAGTATGCCAACCATTAAAGCGATATTGCTTACATGCATCGTCAGGTCTCGTCGGAATTGTATCGCATGAAGGTGTCCTGCGAGGTTGATAATTTGTAAAAATAATCCCGACGTCTCGGCAGCCCTGATTAGGAAAACTATCCAACGTAGTACCGTCCCAATCCTTATACACTACGGTATAATTAGCCAATACCTCAGTATATTGCGGAGTTAATGTAACTTCCTTGAAAATGCGAGTTCCATTAGCCAGGACTCTTCCATTATAGCCCCATCCAGTAAACTTATTAAAATAACAGTCATCAACTCTTGGTTCAGCAGGTGTCCTCGGTGAAGCAGGAAGAGGGTCACCATACATGACACGGACAGTATCATTTGGTGTACCGTCACCATAATTGAAAATTACCGGTATATTAGTCTCGCGTGCAAGTCTGACCGACAGGCCATAGAATGTTACAAACTGATAATCTAAAAGGACAGAACCATTCTCGTCAAAATGAACAGCATAAGGAGCATCATACGTATATATTGAATATCTTGCTGTTGTTCCACTGCATGTAGAAGACCAATAATAGCCTTTAAAATCATTATCTATTGAAGGGTTGTAACTATTGCCGGCATAATTCTGATAGTCTTTAACATACCTCATACCTGCACAAGGCAGAAACACAGCACCTTCTGTCTCAAGATCTTGCCACGACATAGTAGCATCCAGATAAATCTTTTCATCAGGTAAAAGCACCAATCCCTCTATAGCCTCACCTTTCACTGTTATGGTGTACATGAATTTAAGAATTGCAGCATCAGTACGCTGGTTCAGAACATAGTCCCACTCTGATTGAGTGAGAGTTGCCCAGGTTCCGGGTTTCAACAGCTCGCCATTTGCCGAAATTGAGTTTAGACCCCAATCCATATTATATTCTGAATAAGAGCCTTGTTGATCAGGATAGCGCAAGTCGGTTCCAGGATAATCATCAGATATTCCAAAAAGCAATTTGCCAAACCACACTAGAAAATCCCAAAAATTAGTTATCTGGGACTTTCCCGAATTAGTTGACGATTGTTCAGGTTTGAATCTTGTCCTTCCTCGTGAATAATTGGACGTGCCGTAACCGAACAGGTCGAACCACACTCCGTCATCACCAATATTTACATTTTGTTCTTTCAATCTGTCATACTGGTTATCGGCAAACTTCCAGTTATAACTGTCATCAGCATTCTTACGGCATTGCAAGTTACCTTGTGAAAACACCACCGTCCTGCCTGGTCCAATAGAGAACAAGCCAGACTGGCCTGCACCTTTAATCTGCTCTTGAGCAAATATTGCAGGAACGACACCTGCAAGTAGCACAAGCACTAAAATGAAAAATTGTTTATTTCTTGATATAGACAACATAATCATAAATAAAACCACTGTTAAACATTAGACGGAAGCATACAAAGAACGACATATTTCACAAAAGAAGGCTAACATTCATTGTACACAAACAAGCAATCACACCTCAGGCAACAGCGTTAGTGTGGTTGTTATCAACATCTTAAAAAAATCACTGTCAAAAGAAAACATTTTGACAATCAAACCGCAAAGTTACAGCAAAATTTTCACATACACAATATTTTCCGTAATTTTTATTTGGAAATATTTGGATTATTTCCAAATTGTACAAATAGCCAACTGAATTGACGAATATCCTGCTCCAGATACAATACAGAATAGTGGCAGCACTCAAAAAAGAGTGCTGCCACTATTGATATATAACACAGATTACTCTGCGGTTTTACTACTATTCTCGGCTTCTTTCTCTGCCTCCAGAATCTCAGGAACGTCAGCCTTTCTCAGACGACCATAACCGTACGATTGCATTGGACGTGATTTCATGCGGAAACGATAATAGACCTTTGCGCCAAAACTGAAGTAGTTCATTTCGTCTGCCATAAGGTTATACAACATGCCTACATTGACTTTAGCAGGCATTTCAGCAGCTGACTCAACCGGATTGATTGTAATCAAGCTGTTGGTCGTTGCCGACTTCTCGCTCTTGTATGTATTCCACAATGAATAGTCGAGAAAGAAAAGCAAACCGATGCCATTCTTGTTGACAGCATCGAGAGTCCACTCATAACCGACCTCAAGACTTGCCATGGCATTGAATGATGGAACACATGATTTGCGTGACATCTTTAACTCATTCTCGGTAAGGTCGCCAATTGCAATGACTCCATGGTTCTTATCATTGTCGATAGGGTAACCTGTCTCCTGGAAATAAGCAGTAATTTTCCAATCATCCGAGATAGTCTGAGCAGATGTTGACATGACTGGGAACATAAACTTCATACCAACAGCCATAGTAAAGCCATTTACTTGAATCTGACCCATCAATGGTATCTCAAATTGCAGTTGCTGCGTCTTTGCAGAAACGTTGCCTGCCGTCACGGTATAATCAAGGTGCATTCCACCTGGATAGGCATTGTTCCAAACATTCTGAAAATGGTTTTCGTAAGGACCACCAAGGCCAGAAGTGGAATAAGCGATAGAAAGACCTGTACGAGCTCCAATATAGAAAATGGAGTTGTTAGTAGTCATGTAGGTATAGTTGAAGTCGAACCCTCCCAAGCCACCTAACTGTGGCTTGAGATTGTCCATCGTAAAATATGTTGAGGTTCCCCCACGGAGACCAAAACTGAAATCATTGTACTGTGCCTTCACCATTCCTCCGGTCATAAGGACTGACAGTAATATTAATGCTACTCTTTTCATAAGATAATGAAGCTAAGTGTCTGTTTGTTATTTTCGGTAATCACAACCACACGGTATGTGCCTGCTGCACCTGCTGCATGGAATTCATAGTGGTCTTCTGTTACAGTGTCATGACTGACGAGCTGACCTCTCATGTCATATACATAGATGTCATTCTTAACGCCACTCTGAAGGCCTACTACATATACGACATCAGAGTTGCGTACCTCGCTTGGATAGAGCTGAGCGGTAGGTGCGTTTGCTGGTGCGTATGCATAATGGAACTTCTGGCTTCGCATGATACCAAGACATGGGAGAGTTCTTGCACCTGCATCGGTGACATCAACGAGTGCATAATAGTCGCCAGTACCATTGAATGCCTGGTTGATGGTGTAATAATAACCATTGCCAAGATACTCGTCATCGAGTGCGTAAGGAATTGTCCAGTCATTGAGGTTATCCCAGTCATCACCGCCGATTGCATACCAGTAAACCTTGTCAGGAGTTACGTTGTAGCCCTCAGACTGCATTCTTGCATGCTCGTACATGAGCAACCAGTCATAGACTGCAATTACAGCAGTGTCATTCTGACAGTCAGGACAGTTGTCTGCATTTGCCTGATGAACTGACATGTCGCAGCCGTTTGCATTGAGGCTGAAGTATATGTCATCGCAATTTGTCGGGATGAACAGACGCATATATACTGTATCGCCAATCTCATGGTCACGGATATCAGCACCTGTGTATGCCACCCAGTTGCCATTGCCATCCAACATCTGCCACTCACTGTTGTCCCAATCAGGAATGAGTTCATCATCGTTGCCGACGAAGTAGCTTATTACGTCAGACATTGTCTGAGTAAGGTCGATTGGCATACCTTGAACGACTTCATCAACACATGCAATATTCAATGCACCTTCGAGTGGGTTCTTGTAATTTGCAAATGTGATGGTATATACAGTCATGTCAACAAGAGAGTCATTGTTGTAGCAATCCATACCCTCGTATGGCTTGCGTGCAGCATGATATACAGTATCGTTGACAGAACCGTCAGCCAAGACATTTATGACAGAGCCAGAAGGCAATGTCAGAGTGTCACCGGTACATTTTATATAACTCAATGTAGCGTCATAGTAAATTACTCTCTCTTCAGACTCATAGACAGCATAGTAAGAAGTGTCACGGTCTGCAGGAGTTACTGTGCGATCCCAACCAGTGAAGCGATAGTTGATTGTATCGTTTCCTTCACGGAGTACACAAGTATCATTGAGTGTTTCTCCACATTGCAAGGCAACGGTCCTAAGATAAGTAGAATCGTAATCGAACAGAGAAATCTGGTAATAACGAACCGTATCGAGATATGTAGCCTTATATACGATGTTGCCTGTTACAGGAACAATTGCAGGTGTCCAACCATTGAATACATATCCCTTATCGCAGTCTGCATCCTTGGCAGGGTCAGCAATTGATGGGATGTCACCACAATGCAAGTAGTCATAGACTGTATCTTCACCATTAACCCAAGCAACTGTATATACATTCTGTACAGAATCATAAAGAGCCGTATAGGTTACAGGATTAGCACCCTGAGGCTGGATTGCAGGAGACCACTCTCTGAATGTATAAGTATAATCACAATGAACTACAGTCTCAGTGTATGCATCGAGATTAGGAAGAGAGTCGTATGGAACAGTGTCTAATACAACAGTATCCTTAAGAACTATTGGGTTAGGGATATAAGCAGATGCAGATGTATAAGTAGCATAGAATACCGTATCACCACAACCCATCAATGTGCCAGGAATCATACTCCAACCACTGAATGTATAGATACTATCCTGAGTAGCAGGACGAGTTGGAGTTGGGATACCAAATGGCACCTGGATTGGCATATTGAAACCAACCAATGTTGTTGTCACTGTATCAGCACCATTCTTCCAAGTAACGTTGTATGACTTAGGGAATGATTGATATACAGCCCAATATTCTACATCACCAGGAACCTTTGGAGTGACATTAGGTGTCCAATGGTCAAATACGAAGAGAGAATCACAACGGTTTACGTTGACAGCATACTGGCTGAGGTCAGGTGTCTGGCCAAGAGCGACTATCACTGTCGCATCGCCAGTCATGGTATGAACAATCACGTCGCCATAGACTGGTATTGTGTCATACTGTGCAACATATACAAGGTCATCACAAGGCATTGTAGCTACTGGTGTTGGATACCAACCAGAGAAGACGTAAGCCTCAGATGGCGTAGATGGCATGGTAGGTGTGGCAGCAGGTACTGTCACATCAGCCCCATAGTCAAGAGTCTCAGACTTAACAAGAGAACCATTGGCATTCAACCATGTGATATCATATCTATTAATCCTTGATCCATATACCGCAGTATATTTAGCAGGGGTCGTATCCTGAGCTGAAGGAGTAGGGTTCCACCCAATCCACTCATAGATAGAATCACAAGCATAAATTGTGTCTTTGTAAGAATCAAGATTAGGAACTGTGCCAAATTCTACAGGATTAGTATATACAGTATCGTTCAATCGAACAACTGTATCCTGATAGTACTGCTGTCTTTCTGTAAACTGGGCAGTAAATACCATATCGTTACACTGCATTGTGGTAGGCACTGGATTCCAACCAGAGAAGAAGTAAACCTTGCCTCCGGCCATTGGACGAGTAGGAACAATATTAGGAGCAGTGACAACAGAGTCGTACTCGTATGCTTCTGTCAAGAATACCTGACCGTCCCAGTTCTTCCATGTTGCTGAGTGATAGTTGATTCTCGCATTATATACAGATGTGTATGCCACAGCAGCAATACCCTGTGCAGAAGGAGTTGGTGTCCAGCCAATCCATTCATAGATTGAGTCGCACTCAACAACAGTATCCTTATACATGTCAATATTAGGAACAGAATCGTATGCTACAGGGACAAAGAAAGTATCCGTACGAGTATATACAGTATCATAGTAATACTGCTCCTCATCTGTGAATTGTGCAGTATATACGACATCATTGCAAGGCATATACTCTGCAGGCTCTGGATTCCAGCCAGTGAAGAAATAAACCTTACCACCTACTGTAGGACGGGTAGGAATTCCCTTGTACTGGTTAATCAGAGAATCGTAATCGAACGACTCAACCAACAATTCAGTTCCATCCCAGTTCTGCCATGTTACAGAGTGCTGGTTTACTCTTGCGCTATATACAGCCTCATACTTAACGGCAACTGTATCTTGTGCTGCAGGAGCAGGGTTCCAAGCAATCCATTCATAGATAGAATCGCAAAGAGTGATTGAATCTTTGTACTTGTCAATATTTGGAACAGAATCGTATGCTACAGGAACAAGTATCTTATCGCGGAAACGTACAACGGTATCGTAGTAATACTGCTGCTTATCGTCAAACTGAGCGGTATATACAACATCGTTACATGGCATGTATTCTGCAGGCTCTGGATCCCAGCCTGTGAAGAAATATACCTTACCACCCTCTGTAGGCTTTGTAGGTATTACCATTGGCTGCTTGATAAGAGAGTCAAATTCAAGTGCCTCGGCATAGATTACCTGACCATCCCAGTTCTGCCATGTTACAGAGTGAGTGTTAGGTTTAGCTCTATATATAGCCTTATATTTAGCAGGGGTTGTATCCTGTGCCTCAAGTGCAGGATTCCAGCCAATCCACTCATAAATAGAATCACAATGAACAGGTGCATCAACGAGAGTATCAATTACCGGAGTCTTGCCATACTCAACAGTTACATAAACTGTGTCATCGAGACGTACAATTGTATCTTGATAGTAACGGCTCTTGACTATATATTGAGCATTATATACCTCATCATTACATGGCATTAATGTTGCAGGAGTTGGATTCCAGCCATTGAAGAAATATACAAAATTGTCATCAGTAGGACGGCTTGGATCTGCTGGAGCATATATAGGCTCATTCAACTCAAGTGCCTCAGAATAGAGTATAGAACCATTCCAGTTCTTCCAAGTAACGTTGTGCGTTACAGGAGTCTTCCTATATACTGCTGTATATTTGACAGGTGTCGTATCCTGAACACCAACCGTAGGAGCCCATGCAACCCACTCATAGAGTGTGTCGCAACGAAGGATTGTGTCCCTGAGAGTATCCAAACGAGGGATTGTCTTGTACTCAACGGCAACATAGATTGTAGTGTCAAGACATACTATTGTATCCTCATAGTAACGGTTCTTAGCCTCGAATGTAGCTTTGTAAGTCAAGTCCTCGCAAGGCATTGTCGTACCTTCTACAAATTCAGGAGTCCATCCAGTGAAGAAATAAACCTCTGAGCTTGTTGATGGCTTGGTTGGAATAGTCACTGGCACCTTTACGACAGAGTCGTAATTTACGGCATCTGTCTTGACGATAGTACTATCCCAATTCAACCATGTCACAGTGTGCTTGTTCACGCGTGGGATGTACTCAGCAACATATTCAACATATACTGTATCCTGTGCGGCAACCTTTGGCGACCAGCGGAGGAACTCGTATGTAGAGTCGCAATGAACGACTGTCTGGGTATATCCACTCAAGTCAGGAACAGAGTCATAATCGACAATTAGAGCAACTGTAGTGTCCTTGAGAACCAAAGAATCTGTATAATAACGATCCTTTACGGTATATTTAGCGGTATATGTCAAGTCATTGCAAGGCATTGTTGCAACTGGCTCAGGATCCCATCCAGCAAAGAAATATACGTTTGCTTCTTCTGTAGGACGGGTTGGATCTGCTGGAACAACTACATCTGCATCCAACTCAAGTGTCTTAGAATCGATGACTGAACCATCCCAGTTCTTCCATGTCACAGTGTGCGTGTTAGGAGTTGATGTATAGGTTGCAGTATATTTAGCAGGAACAGTATCATGCGCACCAACTGCTGGAGTCCAGCCTGCAAAGGTATAGACAGAGTCGCAATGAACTATGGTCTTTTCATAAATCTTCAAGTCAGGAACAGAATCATACTCTCCGCTATAATAGAATGTGTCATACTCATTAGTCTCTTCGTTGAGGATGAGTACTGTATCCTTATAATGGCGACTCTTTTCAATAAACTTGGCGGTATATGTCTTGTCCTCGCAAGGCATTGGAGTTACAACCTCTGGTGTCCAGCCATCGAAGAAATAGACTTTGCTGACACCTGCCAAATGTTTAGGTTCACCGTATGTAAGATCATAAGCTACTGCTGAATCATAGTTGAGTGCCTCGCTGTAAATTACCGAATTATCCCAATTCTTCCATGTCACATTGTGTTTGTTGACACTTGAAGTATAGGTTGCAGTATATTTGACTGGCTCAGTACCATGAGCACCAACTGCTGGTGTCCAGCCTGCAAAAGTATAAATAGAATCGCAATGAACTATGGTCTGTTCATAATCCTTCAAATCTGGAACAGAATCATACTCTCCGCTATAGTAGAATGTATCATACTCATTAGTCTCTTCGTCGAGAATGAGTACTGTATCCTTATAATAACGGCTCTTGGCTGTATATTGTGCAGTATAGGTCTCGTCATTGCATGGCATGTAGCTCTTTGGCTCTGGATTCCAACCGGCAAAGAAATATACATTTACAGTATCTGTTGGACGTGTTGGATTTGGTGTTGGTACAACTATTGCGGAATCCAACTCAAGAGGCTTTGCATAGATAACTTTACCATCCCAGTTCTTCCATGTCACATTGTGAGTGTTGACTTCCACATCATAGAGAGCGACAAACTTGATGGCAACAGTATCCTGAGTGGTATCACTTGGAAGCCACTCTCTAAATTTGTATATAGAATCGCAGTGAACAACAGTATCCTTATACTTATCCAAATTAGGAACAGAATCGTATGCGACGGAAATAGGAATTGTGTCATCATGACGAACAATTGTGTCGTAATAATACTGCTGCTTGTTGTCGAACATTGGAGTATATACCAATTCCTCGCATGGCATGTTGGTTGCAGGTTCAGGACTCCAGCCAGTGAAGAAATAAACGTTACCGCCTTCTGTTGCCTTTGTAGGTATAACAAGAGGACGTCTGATAAGTGCATCGTATTCATACGAAGTAGATTCTATTACAGAACCATCACCATCATACCAAGTAACAGGATAGGTATTGACTGTTGCCTTATATACTGCAACAAACTTGATGGCAACTGTATCCTGAGTAGTGTCGGCAGGCTCCCAGCCTATCCATTCGTAAGTAGAGTCGCAATGAACGACAGTATCCTTATAACTGTTGATGTATGGTTTCTTGCCATACTCGGCTTCAACTACAACCGTATCATCATGACGAATGATTGAATCATAATAGTAACGGGCCCTTGCATCGAACTGTGGTTCGAAGACGAGGTCCTCGCATGGCATTGTCGAAGGTACTGGCGACCAACCTGTGAAGAAATAGACATTAGAACCGTTTGTTGGACGGGTTGGGTCTGGAGTAGGCATTTTGATTGTCTTTCCAAGCTCGTAATCTTCTGTATATCTTACTGAGCCATTCCAATTCTTCCATGTCACAGTGTGCATCGTAGGTACTGCCTTATAAACGGCAACGTATGTCATAGGCACAGTGTCATGTTTCCTTACCTGAGGTGACCAATGGTCAAATGTATAAGTAGAGTCGCAGTGTTCAACCTCTCCTGAGAGAGAATCCAACTTAGGAACAGAGTCAAACTCTACGTCAACAACGATTGTTGTATCATGCAGGATGATGGTATCTTTATAATGTCTAGCCCTCGAAAGGAAAGTTGCCTTATAGACAACATCCTCACATGGCATAGTCAATGCAGGCTCAGGAGTCCATCCATCGAAGAAGTAAACAGTATCATTGCTTGCTGTCTTTTCTGGATTGAGAGGAGCATTAACTTTTACATTATATTCAAGGGTTTCCTTAAAGACAACAGTGTCATTCCAGTTCAACCATGTAACATCGTAGGTATTGGCATCTGAACTGTAAACGGCAGTATATACATAATTGGATGCGTCAGTCACTGTTTCAAGGTCAGGAGTCCAACCCTCGAAAGTGTACGTAGAGTCGCAATACACTCTTGTGACTGCAACAGTGTCAAAATTGAGAGTCTTGCCAAATTCAACATTTGCCGAATCAGTCTTCCATACCTTTTCCTCTTCGTCAAGGTAAGAGTAATAAACCTTGTAGTAGCGAGATATTGGCTTATACTGAGCCGTGAATGTTGTATCCTGGCAAGGAACTTTGTTTCCGAGAGACTCTGGAGTAGGATCCCAACTCTGGAACAGATATATAGAGTCTGCTTGCCATACAGAATCAGTTGCTTCAGGAACAATCAGCAGAGAATCGTAATTCTGAGAATTTGTGATGGTTGTATCCAACGCAACCCACTTCATGTCGTACTTGTTGACACTTGATTCGTAAACAGCAGTATATTCATGATTAGACTTGTCGGTTACTGTCTCAAGCTCAGGATTCCAACCAGTGAAAGTGTAGGTTGAGTCGCAATATACTCTTGTGTCTTCAATAGTGTCGAAATCAAGAGTCGAGTTATATTCCACCCTCGCTGTATCGCTCTTCCAAACCTTTTCGTTCTCGTCGAGGTATGAATATGTTATTTTATACCAACGTGGAACGCTTGTAAATACAGGATGGAATTCGTATGAATCATACTCACCATCAATAGAGGTGCCATACAATTCAGAAGAAGCCCAATGGTCGAAGAAATAAACCGAATCGTTATCCGTAGGTTTTTCAGGGTCGTCGTACGAATATATCAACCTGTTATCGCACTCTAACGTTTCTGGAAGAAGCACATCCCCCTTGTAATCATACCAAGTTACAGGATAAGTACGGTCAGTTGGTTCATACTGGGCAGTGTATGTTGCATCACCGACAGTAGTAACAACCTCAGGATTCCATTGTGCAAACTCGTATGTATATCTGCAATCTTTAAGTCTGACAGGATCATCGCCATATTCAGGAGTCTTGTCATACTCAACAGAATCAACACGCAACGTAGTGTCATTGTAATCCTTCCATGTAATCTCATAGAAACGAGGCTTGGACTCAAAGACCGCAGTGATTACGACATCCGAACAAGACACGGCAGTATCAGCAGGATTTGGACTCCAGCCCTTGAAGGTATATATACTGTCTTGAGATGTTCTTTCTGGGGTTGGTATTGAAGGAATCGAGATAGCGTTTCCGTTTTCAAGCGAGTCATAATGGAGTTCCTCACCATCCCAGTTCTGCCAAGAAACCCTGTATTTCTTTGCAGTTCCACTGAAAGTTGCATAATACGCTGTGCAATTCTGAGCCTCAGCGAACTCTGAAGGAATCCAACCAGTAAAGGTGTATGTCGAATCGCAATCCTGATTCTTTACTGGCGCTCCAGGATTCTGAGGGATATAATTACATTGTACATTTCTTTCTGCACGATACGTAGTACCATCCCAGTTATAGAATGTCACTGTATAACTTTTTGTTGTACCTCTCGAACTATATCTTGCAGTATAAGTAGTAGCTTCAAATACCTGACCACTTAGCGAGACGCCAAAGCCCCAGTCAACAAATGGATATTCTGTACAACCTTCCTTCTTAGCATGAGGGGTTGGTACGCTTGGCACGCGATCACCATAGTTTACATATATGGTTGTATCTTTATCAATTCCATTGTTGTATTTGAAAGTGACAGGAATACCGATACGACGAGCCATACGGACTGAGAAGCCAAAGAAGTTGGCAAAATCATGGTCTATTTCTATAGGTGTGCTACCGCCCTCATCAAAGTGTATGGCATCAGGGTTAACTGTAGAATAACTGAACCATCCTCTTGAATAATTCGAACAAGAAGCTGTCCAATAAAATCCTTTATATGGACCAGTATATTGCCATGACTGATTATATGTGCGATGATAATAAGTGCTGTCCACTCTCAAGCCAGCCGTTGGCAAAAACACAGCACCTTTAGCCTCAAGACTTTTCCAAGCACTCTCGCTGAGTGTTGAACTGACGGTCACAGAAGTTGAATCATCTGGCAAGAGCAAGAGTCCATAAACATTACCATAACCTGTCGTCTGGATAGTAGTGAATTTCTTAAGAACATTAGCGTTTGCGCGTCGGTTTATCAGATAATTCCATTGCGTCGATGTCAACGAATGCCAGACATTGGCTTCGTTGCCACCATTAGTGATTTTATTGATACCCCAATCAAGAGATCTGAAACTTCCATTCAGAGGAGAGGTCGCATAATCTGGTCTGAGGGTAATATCACAGCCTGATGGATTCAAGATACAATTCACGCAACGAAGTATGAAGATTCCAAAATCCAGCCAGTTATAAATAACAGCATCTCCACTGTTCCGAGAAGTCTGCTCTGGCAAGTAGTATCTATAACCCGAAACAACACCTCCTGACGTTCCATAACCAAACAAATCGAACCATGCACCTGGCTTTCCGATGTTGTTGTTCAATGTGTCCAGTCGTTCATACTGTTCTTTGGCAAACCGCCATTCATAACTACCTTCAGCATCTTTCTTACACTGAAGGTTTCCTTGCGAGAAGCACACCGTGTCATTCGCAGAAATTGAGAACTTCCCAGGCAGAACACCATTTCCTGTGTCCTGTGCATACAGAGTATTTATGCCTATCCACAGACATAACATACTCAATAAGAGTACTTTAATATGTTTCATGATAAACTAAATGATTTTTCAAAACATAGTTAGCATAATCGACTGCAAAGTTACATATTATTTTTTACACTGCAATGATTTTTTTGGAAAAATTTACAAATAATTGGGCTACATGGTATATAATACTTATAATCAAGTAGTTATAAATTTCCAGACACTTCGTACCCTATTACTCTCACTCTAGTGGTGGGTACTATCATCCAAACAGGCAGGCTTATCGAAAACATAAGAATCCCGTCTCGTTTCAAAAGACAATTTTGACCACCCTGCCTTATAATAGGCGACATAATCATACGGCAAAACCAACATTATGCCAACACTGTCGTGGATTATGTTAATTTGCATTAACAGTCAGGACTGGAGAAACAACAAAGGAACATCGACGGTGTCGAAGTATAACTCCACCTCCCATCCACCTCCCATCCACCTCCCATCATGGTCCCATTTTGAATGAGACTTTCATGAGTGGTTTCTGAGTATGTCTGTGTCATCACAATGGTGCTGCTTAAGCAATGCTTACCTGCGGATTATGCGGCATGGCAGCTTTCTGAAGCAACCGCTTTACATAAATTAAGACAAAAATGTCGGTTTTCAGCCATGATGAGAGCTGACACTTTAACGCATGTCATCATCATACAGGATATTTTCTCATAAATTATTGAACCGCATTGTTTTATATCTGGAATAAAAATATTTTTCAAAAAAAGTGCCGAAAAGATTTTGTCATGTCACAAAATCATTGTACTTTTGCAGGTTAAAGTGAACGGTATGAAAAAAGCGATTTGTTATATAGTCTTGCAGGTGATTATGTGCTCTGTTCTGGCTCAAAATACAATCACTGGTGTAGTGAACGACGAAGCTGGTGAGCCTATGATTGGAGCGGAAGTGCTGTGGAAAGGCTCAGCAATAGGTGTGCTGACATTCGTTGACGGCTCTTTCGAGATAGACAGACTCGATGGACAAGACACATTATTAATATTATATATGGGTTACGTCAACGACACGATAGATGTCCGCAATGCAACCCTTCCACTGAATATAATATTACGCGAGGAGACCCAGGAATTAGGCGAGGTTAACGTGACGGTGAAAGGGCCAGCAACATTCAACAGCCGCTACACCGCAATACAGACAACCAAGATTACAGGTGCCGAACTGTGCCGTGCGGCATGTTGCAACCTGTCGGAAAGCTTCGAGACAAACGCTTCGGTTGACGTTGCATACTCGGATGCAGCAACAGGCGCAAAACAAATCAAGATGCTTGGGTTGTCTGGCATTTACGTGCAATTGCTGGTCGAAAACGCGCCAGGAGTGAGAGGCCTTGCGCAGAACTTCGGAATGGAGTATATTCCCGGCTCATGGATGGAGAGCATTCAGGTAAGCAAAGGAACAGCATCCGTGATAAACGGATATGAGGCAACGACAGGACAGATAAACATCGAGTACCTGAAGCCCCAGACCTCAGACTATTTCACGCTGAATGGCGTGTTCAACTCGATGTTAGGAGGAGAGGTGAACTTCACCACTGCCGCAGACATAAACGACAAGCTAAGTGTCGGTGTCCTTGGTCACTACAAGGGTATGCACGCTGAACATGACTCAGACAAGGACGGTTTCCTCGACATGCCCAAAATGAACGAAGCAAACCTGCTGAACCGTTGGTACTACAAGAAAAACGACTACACAGCTCAATTCCTGTTAAGAGGAGTATATGACGGCCGTCAGGGTGGAACGACAAGACAATACGAGGGAACTGACCGTGACTACCGCATAGGAATGGAGGCTTGGAGAGTCGATGCACTCGTAAAGCAGGGCTATATCTTTGACAAAGAAGCAGGTACTAGTATCGGAATCCTGATAAATGGCGTTTATCACAACATCGACAACCAATATGGACGCTATCGTCACTACAGGGGAGGACAAGGTTCGCTGAACTTCAACGGAATCTTTCAGACAAATTTCGGTGACGCGCATAAACTTTCGGCCGGAATAAGTGTCAATTATGATGACTACAAAGAGATCCTTACCGAAGAGAGGGAGGAGCTGCTGAAAGGCGGACGTCTGAACATGGACAGATGGGAGGTTACGCCAGGCATCTTTGCCGAATACTCATACAAATATGACGAGAAGCTGTCAGTCCTGTTAGGCCTGCGGGGCGACTACAGCACAAAATACGGTTTCTTCGGCACTCCGAGATTCAACATCCGCTACTCGCCATGGCACTACTGGGCGATACGTGCATCAGTGGGATTAGGCTACAGGTCGCCAAACCTTCTGACAGACTATGCCTTCGTGCTGCCAAGTTCTCGCGAGATAATATTGACAGAAGAGCTCAAACAGGAGAGAGCCATGAATGCAGGCATAAGCATGTCGTTCTTCATTCCGATAAGCGACAGGGAGTTACAGATAACGGCAGACTACTATTACACCCACTTCATGGAATGTGTAGTGACAGACATGGACACTGACCCACACAAGGTGATATTCTCGAACCTCAACGGAGGAAAGGCTTATTCGCACAACGTGCAAGTCGAGGCAACGATGGAGATATTGAAAGGATGGACAATGACCCTTGCCTACAGATGGAATGACGTGAAGACCACCATCAACGGCCAGTTGGTGGACAAGCCACTGACCAACAAGTTCAAGGGGTTGATAACCACCTCCTACACTACCCCACTTAAACACTGGCAGTTTGACTTCACGGCACAATTCAACGGTGGAGGCAGGATGCCTAATCCTGGAGCAAATAAACTATGGAACGAGACATACGGCTGGTACCCTCAGCTGATGGCACAGGTTACAAGGTACTTCAGGATATGGAGCATCTATGTGGGGGCAGAGAACATGACGAACTTCAGGATAGACAACCCTATAATAGGGGCAGACGACCCTTACGGCAGGAACTTTGACGCTTCTATGCCTTGGGGACCTATCGACGGTTGGAAAGTATATGCAGGATTCAGACTGAACTTGGCGAGATAATCATAAAACAACAATAATATGAAAAAGATTTTAGTATTTGTGATGGCTGCAATGATGTCAGCCACAATGTTTGCAGAGAAAAAAACAGTCAGATTGTACATCCCCGGAATGGAATGTGCCGGCTGTCAGGCAAAAGTAGAGAACGTGCTGAACCACGAGAAAGGTGTCAAGAAACTCACCGTCACTTTGGAAAAACGCATTGCCGAAGTTGAGTATGATGATGCCAAGACCACACCAGAGACATTACAGGCAGCACTCGAGAAACACCTGAAATTCAAATCGATGGTTATGAAAGAAGGTGAGCAGCAGAAGGCACAGGGTTGCCAGAAATCAGGTTGCGGAAGCAAGTGCGGAGGATCGTGCGGACACAACCATGAAGATGGTCACAAACATTGATTTTTTGCCCCGAAAAATATTTTTGATAAAATAGTTTCGTATGTGCGAAATTATTCGTAACTTTGCACGCTAAAATTTTACGGGCGAAAATAATTAAATTTTTAACTATATGCAGAACAAAGGATTTGTAAGATTCATTGCCATTGCGTTAGTTCTGATTTGCCTTTACTACTTGTCATTCAGCTTTGTAACAAGCCACTACAACAAGAAGGCAATAGCATACGCGCAAGACGACAGTGAGATGTATTACAACTACATGGACTCTATGGCAAACGAGGAAGTTTTCCTCGGATACACGCTGAAAGAGTGCCGTGAGAGAGAATTAAACCTCGGTCTTGACCTCAAGGGAGGTATGAACGTAACCTTGGAGGTATCAGTAGCAGACATCTTGAAGACCTTGTCAGGCGACAACGAGGATCCGACATTCAACAAGGCACTTGCCAATGCGAAAGCACGTCAGGCCCGTTCAGGAGAAAATTTCCTTGCAATATTCCGTCAGGAGTATGAAAAGCTTGACCCAAATGCACAGCTTGCAGCAATTTTTGGAACATACGACTTGAAAGACCGAATCAACAGCAGTTCCACGAACGAAGAGGTCGTCAAGGTTCTCCAGGCAGAGGTTGATGCAGCCATTGCAAACTCATTCAACGTGTTGCGTACTCGTATCGACCGTTTTGGCGTTGTACAGCCTAACATCCAGGCTCTTGACGTAGAGGGTCGCATCCTCGTGGAGTTGCCAGGTGTAAAAGAGCCTGAGCGTGTACGTAAGTTGCTCCAGGGATCAGCCAACCTTGAATTCTGGCCTACATACAAGTACTCAGAGATAGCACCTTATCTTGAGAAAGCTGACGCAAAATACCGCGACATCATTGCTGGCGAAGAAATCAAACCAGAAGAAGCTGTAGAAGACACAGCTGCAGTTGCTGAAGGAGAGACAGTAGCTGAAGAGGTTGCTGAATTGCCTGCAGAGAAAGAGACTGAGGCAACGGAAGATGTTGCCGAGAATGTGGATTCAGCTGCAGAAGACCTCGCAGCACAGTTGGCTGGCGGTGAAGGGACAGCAGCAGAAGGAGCAGAAGGCTCGGAGGCTGACATCGAGAAGTTCCGCGCAGAACATCCACTCCTTGCCATCCTCAACCCTATTCAGAATCAGGGTCCGGTTATAGGTTATTCACTGTCAACTGATACAGCAAAGGTCAACCGCGCGCTGGCCATGAAGCAGATCAAGGACATTTTCCCAGCTGACGTACGCTTCCGTTGGACTGTTAAAGCTGTTGATCCTAACGCTAAGCAGTTAGTATTCCAACTCGTTGCAATCAAACTTGAGAACCCACGTTCAGAGAAAGCTCCTCTTGAGGGTAGCGTAATCACTGACGCACGTTCCGACTTCGACCAGTACTCAGCATCCGCAACAGTTTCCATGAAGATGAACTCTGAAGGTTCGAAAGAGTGGGCACGCCTTACCAAGAATAATGTAGGTCGTGAGGTTGCAATCGTACTGGACAACTATGTATATTCATTCCCTACAGTAAACCAGGAGATTACAGGCGGTAATTCACAGATTACAGGTCACTTCACAGTCGAAGAGGCAAAGGACTTGGCTAACGTGCTGAAGTCTGGTAAGATGCCAGCACCTGCACGCATCGTACAAGAAGACGTTGTAGGTCCATCACTCGGTGAGGCAGCAATCCACTCAGGTATGATTTCATTCATCATCGCATTTGCCCTCGTATTGCTCTACATGGTTCTCTATTATGGCGCAATCCCAGGACTTATCGCTGATGGTGCATTGCTTCTCAACATGTTCTTCATCTTCGGTATTCTCGCATCATTCAAGGCAGTATTGACATTGCCTGGTATCGCAGGTTTCGTCTTCACAATGGGTACGGCAGTTGATGCCAACGTGCTCATCTACGAGCGCATACGTGAGGAACTCCGTGCAGGCAAGAACTTCAAGAAAGCAGTCACGGAAGGTTACTCAAACGCATTGTCTGCCATCATCGATGCCAACGTGACAACACTGATTACAGGTATAGTGCTCTTCTTCTTCGGTTCAGGTCCTGTCAAAGGTTTCGCAACCACACTGATTGTCGGTATCATCACTTCAGTGTTCACTGCAGTATTCCTGACACGTCTTGTATATGAGAGAATGAATGCGAAAGAGAAAGAACGCAACCTTGCATTCACCACAAACATCACGAAGAACTGGTTCCAGAATATCCATTACGATTTCATCGGCAAGCGTAAACTCGGATACATCATTTCAGGAATATGTCTGCTTGCAGGTATCGTATCACTCTGCTTCCGCGGAATGTCACAAGGCATTGACTTCTCTGGTGGCCGTAACTATGTAGTACGCTTCGAGAAACCAGTCAACATCGAGGAAATCCGTACAGTACTCTTGAACGAGTTCCCTGACTGCAACACCAACGTCATCACAATGGGTGACGAGAACCAGATCCGTATCTCTACCAACTACGAGGTCTATTCAATTGACGAGACAATCGATGCTCAGATTGAGAACAAACTCTACAATGCCCTCCAGCCATGGATTGCAAACGAGAACGTTACTATGGACATGTTCACTCAGCGTTATATCGTTGACAACGAAGGCGTAAAGATGGCTCCAATGAACGAAGAGGGTGCAACATTCGGTATCCAGAGCTCACAGAAGGTTGGACCTACAATCGCAGACGACATCAAGACTGCAGCAGTATGGTCAATCATCATAGCACTCATCTGCATCGGTCTCTATATCCTCATCCGTTTCAGGAACTGGGCATATTCAGTTGGTGCAATCGCTGCATTGGCACATGACGTATTGTTCATTCTCGGCATCTATTCAATCTTCTACTCAGTAGCAGGATTCTCGATGGAGGTTGACCAGTCGTTCATCGCTGCAATCCTGACAGTTGTGGGTTACTCAATCAACGATACAGTGGTCATCTTCGACCGTATCCGTGAGAATATAAAACTCTATCCAAAGCGTGACCTCCACAATCAGATGAGTGAGTCAATCTGCTCAACATTGAGCCGTACATTCTCAACTTCATTGTCAACATTCATCGTATTGCTCGCAATATTCATCTTCGGTGGCGAGACAATCCGTGGATTCGTATTCGCAATCCTGTTGGGTGTAATCGTCGGTACTTATTCAACTATCTTCATCGCTTCTCCATTGTCATTCGAACTCCAGAACTGGAGAGAGAAGAGAAAGGCTTTGAAAGCTTGATTGAAATAATAATTATTGAAAATATGGGTTCACTTCGCTTTTGAAGTGAACCCATATTTTATTATATTCAAGTTTCGCAAGTATTAGCCCTGAAAGGGCGGCACATACCAGCGCAGGGCGTGAGCCCTGTGTATGAGGTTGTTATCCCGTTTAAGTCCTGTAAGGACGACACATTTATTTTCACCGTACATACCATCTAAATGTGTCGTACCTACGGCACTCTATTAACGTATTTACCATTTTTACACAGGGCTCACGCCCTGTG
>JAZRYS010000100.1:0-8184 GCA_045600865.1 Candidatus Aphodosoma sp. | reverse complement strand
TGGATTTTGCTCCACATTATTGTTTTCTCCTTGATTATGCCTCTGTGTCTCATGCAACTTTTATTTTTGTTTTTCCAATTGCAATTATAACACTTTTGGCTGATTTAATAATAATGTTTTGCCGGAAATTATTTACCGATTCCTGTCGGTTTTTATTTACCGAAAATTGCGGGTACAAAGTTACCGATTACAGCATTTATGGGTGTATATGGTTTTGTCTGTAATATCACCAATGATTTCTGAACATTGCAAATTGTGTTTTTTGCATGTTGTCACAAAATATTTGGTCTTTCTTAGATCAATAGTGCGGTAAAATCAGGCATAACCACCTGAAAATTAATTAATTATTTAACTTTGTTTAGCCTCCAAAATTTGGTCAAGTCGCTGATTTTTAGTAACTTTGGAGTGCCAAATCTAAAAGTTAAATGGCTCCATAACGAATTGAGTGGGGTTATTCACTGAATTGGATACTCCCCACCCCCTGCCCCCTCCCCAAGGAGGGGAATACCTTATAGGTAATGCCTTGTTACCCAGGGTTTCACCCTGGGCTGATTTATGTCGCGCCTACAGCGCTTTGAGTTTGCATACAAAGTTATCACACGAAACGTTATAGAGCCAAAATTCTGACGAGCAGAGAGCAATGCCAAACTTGTTTGAGCATTGCCGAGGCGAGGATTGAATTGAAAATTTATTTTAAAATTCTGATGGTAACTTTTGCTCTATTCAAAAAAACTTCAAATTTTTTTTCAAAATGTCTTGTGGTGTCACTTTGATGTTGTAACTTTGCAGCGCGAAAAAATTAATATTTTCATTCAAAATATTTGTGTATATCAGAATAAAGCAGTAACTTTGCAGCGCGAATGTCGGCAGGTTGACAACTATCCAAAAAGAAGATACTTGACTACTGGAATGTAGGAAAGCGGATAAAAGATATGGCAAAGTGTATATGAAACCAATGATAACAACCGATAAAATGATACTTTAATATCTTATGGCAAAGAAAGATACCATTACTCTTGAAGAACAATTGTGGAGCGTTGCCGACAAGCTTCGCGCTGACAGCGGACTGAAAGCTTCGCAATATTCCACTCCTGTGCTGGGACTTATTTTCCTGCGTTTCGTCTCTATCAAATACAATAAATTCAAGGCTGAGATTGAGGAGGAATACCAGAGGTCGTTGGGCGGACGAAATGCCAAGAAGATTGAGGACATCGCCCTGTCCAAGGTGGGCTACTATCTGCCTGACAATGCGAATTTCGACTACCTTCTGAATCTCCCGGAAAGCGAGAATATTCCCAAGGCTATCAAGGAGGCTATGGAGAGTATCGAGCGCTACAAACCCGAACTCGTGGGTTCTCTGCCCAAGGAGGAGTATCTTGAGTTGGTGTCGTCTAACAGCGACGGCAACAACGACAGTGCCCTGGCAAAGGCTCTGCTGAAAAACATAAGCAACATACCTGCCGACATTTCGGGCGATGTGTTTGGCAAGGTCTATGAATATTTCCTTGGCAAATTCGCGCTGAAGGAGGGTCAAGGCGGTGGCGAGTTCTTCACCCCTACCAGTGTTGTCCGTCTGATGGTTGAGATGATTGAGCCATACGGTGGTATGATTCTTGACCCTGCCTGTGGTTCGGGCGGTATGTTCGTGCAGAGTGCTGATTTCGTCAGGGAACACCGAAAGGCATATAAGGATACCGAGGATCACGAGTTGGTCGTTCACGGTGTCGAGAAAGAAAAAGAGACTGTCAAGATTGCCCGTATGAATATGTTCCTCAACGGTCTGCGTAGCCAGATTGTGAACGCAAACAGTTACTATGACGACCCTTTCGACACATACGGACGTTTCGACTATGTGATGGCAAATCCGCCGTTCAATGTTGATGACGTAAACCTTGCAAGGGTGAAAAGCCAGCCTCGTTTCAGCGAATACGGCATACCTCAGAACAAATCAAAAAAGCCGGGCAAGGACGACCTTGCAACTGTGCCTAATGCAAACTACTTGTGGATAAACCTTTTTGCCACATCCCTCAAGCCAAAGGGACGTGCCGCACTTGTCATGCCAAACTCGGCAAGCGATGCAGGCAACACCGAGGCTGAAATACGCAGGCGTCTTATCGAAAGCGGCATTATCAGCGGTATGCTCTCGCTGCCTACCAATATGTTCTATACAGTGACTCTGCCTGCAACCCTCTGGTTTTTCGACAAGGCACGCGAGGATGACAAGCGTATCCTCTTCATAGACGCACGCAACATCTTCCGTCAGATTGACCGTGCTCACCGCGAGTTCACCGACGAGCAGATACAGAATATGGCTTGTATCCGCCATCTCTATCAGGGCGACACCGATTTTATGGTGCAGTTGCTGGCTAAATACGATGAAGACATTGACTGTCTCGAAGTCGCAAGGAACGAGGCGTCAGAAAAATACTCTGATGCAAAGTTGAGGGCAGACCTCTGGCTGAAGGATAACAAGGGCAAGAAACTGCAACCAACCCTGAACCGGGAACTGCAGGAGTGTGAAGAGAATCTGAAGAATGCAACGGCTGATGTCGAGTATATGAAGTCGCAGCGTCAGTGGCTGACCGACAGGTTCCCTGACGGAGAATATGTTGACGTTGTCGGCCTATGCAAGGCTGCCACGCTCGATGATATCAAGGAGCAGGACTATTCGCTCAACCCTGGCCGCTATGTTGGTGTCGTGATTGAAGATGACGGAATGACTGAGGAGGAGTTCTTCGAGACAATGGACTCGCTGAATGCCGAATTCTCAGCTCTCAATGTCGAGGCTGCCGAACTGGCAAGACAGATAGAGACAAACCTTAATGAACTGCTGAGGAAGTAAGTTATGCAAAACCAAAAGATACAGATATTCGACGGACAGAAAGTCCGCACAGCGTGGAACGAGGAAGAGGAGAAATGGTACTTCTCTATTGTTGATGTATGCTGGATACTGACAGGGCAACCAGACTTGGAACATGCGCGAAACTATTGGAAGGTTTTGAAACATAGATTGGTGGCAGAGGGTTTTGAGTTGGTTACAAATTGTAACCAACTGAAAATGGTCTCGCCTAAGACTATTTACCATCGGCTGATGCGACAAAGGAAAAAGAGGATTGATTTATGGAAACCGCAAAATTTAGATTAACAGAACTCATAACTATAAAAACGGAAAATTGTTGAACTGCGGAGGAAATAAGGTTATGGAAGAAAACAAGTTGAATGTCAATATGGAGAATTCCGCTACCTCGCAGCGGAATTTGTTGGAAGATAAGAAATCGCACTTTGCCTGCCTGACAAGGAGTTGCTACAGGCAGAGTTTAAGGAGTGGAGTGCTGAGTATAATGAAATTAATGGGGAGAAGTGAGGTATGGAATATGTGAAACTTTTTCAATGTGCTGATTATTCAGATAAACGCACAAAAGATATACGAATCGACAACTATATTTCCACGGAAAATATGTTGCCAAATAAGGGAGGTATATGTCCTGCTGAGACTATTCCGGAATGTAACTCTGCATCAAAATATGAAGTGTCGGATATATTATTATCAAACATAAGACCATATTTTCAAAAAATTTGGTACTCTGACAGAGAAGGGAGTTGTTCTAATGATGTTCTTGTTTTGAAAACTAAAGAGGGTTGGGATAGTAAATACCTCTATTACGTTCTGTCTGACAAATCATTTTTTGATTATGCGACTTTAACTTCAAAGGGAACAAAGATGCCTCGTGGAACTAAAGATGCTATTATGAAGTATATAGTTCCTAAACTAGACCTTCCCATCCAACAAAAGATAGCCTCTATCCTCTCCACCTACGACAATCTGATAGAGAACAACACCAAACGTATTAAGTTGTTGGAGCAGATGGCGGAAAACCTATATAAGGAATGGTTTGTCCGTTTTCGCTTTCCTGGCCACGAGAATACTCCAATGGAAAATGGATTGCCTAAAGGGTGGTCTGTTGAAGAAGTTGACAATTGGTGTAGAGTATTTACAGGAAAGAAAGATGTTAATCAAACGAATCCAAATGGAAAATACACTTTTTTTTCATGTGCCCCTGAGATTTTTCATTCCGATGACTGCATATATAGCGGTAAGGCAATAATTGTAGCAGGCAACGGTAGTTATACTGGAAGAACTCGATATTTTGAAGGAGATTTCGATCTTTATCAAAGAACGTATGCAATCGTTTCAAAAAGAGAAGATGACTATTTTATGATTTATTTATATACTCGTTTCAAATTTGATTTTGAACAAGTTTATTCTGGTGGGACAAGAGGTTCTGCGATTCCTTATATTGTTATGAAAGACCTTACAAAGTACAAGTTTTTATACAACCATGGGATTGCACAAAAATTCATCGAAAATGTAAAGCCTATCTTCAATAAAATGAATATGCTCACTCAGCAATCCACCCTCCTCACCCGCCAACGCGACTTCCTTCTCCCTCGCCTGATGTCGGGCAAACTTGAAGTGACACCATAACAACAGATAACCCCTATCGCTATGAAACACTATGTCAGCGAAGATGAAATAGAAAGAGCCTGTATTGAGGTTTGCACGGACAACCTTGGGTACAAGACTTTCAACTGCCTGTATCAGGATTTCCTAAACCGCAGCAGCGAGAGGGAGGTGCTGTGCGAGGCACTTGTGAAACGTTGCCTGAAGAAAATCAATGCTCATCTTACTGACATAAAAGGTGGAATAAGCGATGAAGAGGTGGACGAGGCGTACAGCAAACTTGCCAACCTCGATTTATCGACTGACCCTGCGATGCTCAACCGCCAAGTGATGAATATGGTCCGCACGGGCGTTGATGTCAAGATACGTCAGAGCAACGGAAGAAGCCAGAAAGAGACATTGCAGTTCATCGACTGGAATAATCCAGACGGTGGCAACAACGACTTTATGGTGGTCAACCAACTATGGATCCAAGGCAATGTCTATAGATTGAGACCTGACGTGATAGTCTATGTCAACGGCATACCTTTAGTCACGATTGAACTCAAGGACAGCAACGTGAACGTCAAGGAGGCATACGACGACAACCTGACTCGTTACAAGCAGGCAATCCCCCAACTGATGGCATACAATGCGTTCCTCGTGGCAAGCAACGGTATATGCACAAAGGTCGGTGCAACATACGCCTCCTGGGATTACTTCAAACCTTGGCTGAGACAGAAGGATGGCGAGCATCTGACTAAAGAGTTCAGAAGCCAGGTTGAAGAGTTCGGACGAAGCCTTGACTATATGCTGCTTGGTTTGCTCGGCAAACGTAACTTGCTGGACTATGTGCAGAACTTCATAATGTACCACAAGGGCAACAAAATATGCGCACAGAACCACCAGTTTCTTGGTGTGAACAATGCAATAGAGAGATTCAGATATCTGCAGAGCCCTGATGTGAATGAGGAGGATAAGGGCAAGATGGGCGTATTCTGGCATACCCAAGGGTCGGGCAAGAGTTTCTCGATGGTTTTCCTTGCACGTAAGATAGTCCGTCAGTTCAAAGGCAACTACACCTTCCTGATAATCACAGACCGTGAGGATCTGGACGATCAGATTTATGGCAACTTCCTTCATTGCGGATTCATGTCGGACAGCGAGGAGTGCCGACCAAGCGACAGCGGCAAGCTGAGGGAAATGCTCCGGATGGACCACAAGATACTCTTCACCCTCATTCAGAAATTCCGTTACGACAAGGGCAAGAAATATCCGCTGCTTTCGGAGCGTAGCGACATTATTGTCTTCATCGACGAGGCACACCGCACTCAATACAAGAGCCTGGCTGAGAATCTGAGGGCAGGATTGCCTAACGCCCAGTTTATGGCATTTACCGGTACGCCTCTGTTTGGCAGCAAGAAACTGACTAACCAATGGTTCGGCAAGACTGTGTCGGAATACAACTTCCTGCAGGCTGTCGAGGATGAGGCGACTGTGCCAATGACCTACAGCAACCATTTGCCAGAGGTGCAGAACGAAAACCCTAATTTCTCGGATGACTTTGCCGAGATATTGGAAAACGACCTGCATACTGACGACGAGAAGATGAAACTCGAAAACGAATTTGCCACACAGTTCCAGATTCTGAAACGTCCGAGCAGGTTGCGGGATATTGCCCATGACATAGTCAAGCATTTCCCATACCGAGGCTATCTGGGCAAGGGAATAGTGGCGAGCGTGGATAAATACACTGCCGTCAGAATGTACGACTATGTGAAGGAGGAATGGGACAAAGAGATTAAGGATATCAACAAACGTCTGCAAAAACTCGATAAAGAGTCGAATGAATACAAGCGACTGCTGACTATAAGAAAGTGGATGCAGGAAACAGATATGGTGGTTGTCGTGTCGGAGGATGCAGGCGAGGACGATAAATTCAAGAAAGAAGGTCTTGACATCAAGCCTCACCGCGAAAGGATGAACAGCGTAAACGAGGAGGGTCAGACGCTTGAAGACCTCTTCAAGGCAAAGGATAGCAATCTGCGGCTTGTGTTTGTGTGCTCAATGTGGCTGACTGGATTTGATGCCCCTACAGTGTCAACACTATATCTTGACAAGCCAAGCGTTGGCCATACGCTGATGCAGACAATAGCCCGCGCCAACAGGACAACAGACTGTCTGGATGTGTTCGGCAGAAAGAAAAGTTTCGGCAAGATTGTGGCGTACTGCAATGTGCTCGGCAATCTGAAGAAGGCATTGGCAGTGTATGGCGATGACGACAACGGAGGAGAAATGCCGCCTGAGGAGGGCGATGCAGCAAAGGATCCAGAGGAACTTTACAGCCTACTGCATCAGGCTATCGACGATTGCGTTGCCTGGTGTGAGGACTTCGACGTGGATCTGCCGTGCATCCTTAAGATAAATGATACGTTTTCGAAGATTGACGAATTCAAAAGGTTTGCCGATATACTGATTAATCCTGTAGAGAGAAAAGCCCGTTTCCGCGCTTTCGACAACACTATCAGTTCGTTATACGACGAGTTGCTGCCAGATGTAATCAAGCGCAAAGACGAGTTCGTGATGGCGGAAGTCATTCATTTCCTGCGTGAGGTGATAGACAATAACGTTGACGATGAAGAGTTGGAGAATGCCCGCAGAAGAGTGTCTGACCTGTTGGACATCAGCATAGTGACTAAGGATGGCGGTGAAAAATCGTATTACTGTGCTGCTGATTGCGTTGCTGATGATTATGGAAAGACAAGCATCAGGAAATATAAAGAGTATGACCTTACACGCCTTGATTTCGACAAGATGCGCGAAGAGTTCAAGACTACGCCTTACAAGAATCTTGAGATAAGCAACCTGTCGCAGTATGTTGGCGACAAACTCGAGAGAATGCTTACGCAGAACAGCCAGCGCAAGAGTTTTGCAGAACGTTTTGAGGATGTGATGAACCGCTACAATTCGAGCAGCGACGGTGCAGAACAGGCATTCAACGAGTTGATGAACCTGATGGCAGAGTTGACAGACGAGGAACAAAGGGCTTCGTGCGAAGGACTTACGGAAGAAGAACTGGAACTTTTTGACATCTTGAAGAAGGACAAGATGACCAAAGATGAAGTGATAAGGGTGAAGAACGGAGCAAAAGAACTGCTGGCAAAGATAGAGGAACGGAGAAGAGAACTGTTCCCTCTATATTGGTACAGAGATTCATCGCTGCAACGCAAAGTCTATCATTTCATAGGCGACTCGCTGGATGTAATCTTGCCTCAATCATACGATAAAGAACTGTTTGCCGAGAAACAGAATGAAGTTTATAAACTGATTATGCAACGTGCTTCGGAAAATCGACTGTATGCGTAATAAAAGAAGTGATAATGAAAGACAACAAGGCTGTATTTATGGGTTTAGAAAAGATTTTTTGAATCATAATAATACTGAAATATATGAACATTAAAGAATCATTTTTTTATATCGATATGATCCAGATGTTTTTGTTAGTGACAGAGTAGCTGAAGGATTTGTTAATAATATCACCTCTTCATACAACAAATTATTGCCAATTATTTCCAGAAGAGCGTCTGTTTGTCCATTCATTCTATTAGAAAATACCGTTTTTTGCCCCCTATACACCCAATAGAGCTGTTAGTTCTTCGATGTACTTAAGCATGGTTACTTGTTTCCATTCTCCATTCTTTTCAAGTCTTACTTTTTTGTATTTTGAGAGCATCTTGAAAATC